>DDDX01000083.1:0-20952 GCA_002339085.1 Cellvibrionales bacterium UBA1969 | reverse complement strand
ATGATGGGCGTATGGTCCTTCCTTCGTCAGTTTATGTACACCAAATTTGTCATTGTAACCGATGATGATATTGATGCGCGAAATTGGCAAGATGTGATCTGGGCAATAACAACCCGTATGGACCCTGCTAGAGATACCGTGCTGGTTGAAAACACCCCAATTGATTATCTTGACTTTGCCTCCCCTGTTTCAGGTCTAGGATCAAAAATGGGACTAGATGCTACTAATAAATGGCCAAGCGAAACGGATCGCGAGTGGGGTGAAGCCATTACAATGGATACTGCCGTTATCGAAAAAATCGATCGGCTTTGGTCTTCATTAGGAGTCGAGAAAAGCGATGCTTAATCACCAGCTAATAATTCGCTACCACTAAGTTTCGTATTAAATGCTATGAGCTATCAACAAGAGTATCAGCAGTCTCTCAACAATAAGATTGAATTTTGGGCCTCTAAGGCCAGCGCTTTAAGCTGGTTCAAGCCACCGCAAACCATTTTAAGCAAAGACGCAAACGGTATCGACCGATGGTTTGCTGATGGCGAACTTAACACGGCTTATCTCGCTCTCGATTACCATATTGAACAAGGCCGTGGTGATCAAGCAGCTGTTATTTATGATTCGCCGGTGACTAACACAATCGAATCCATTAGCTATTCAAGCTTGCGTAATCGAGTGGCGTTATTGGCTGGCGTACTCACCTCTTTAGGTATTAATCAAGGTGATCGAGTACTGATTTATTTACCGATGATTCCGCAAGCTGTGATTGCTATGCTAGCTTGCGCAAGAATCGGCGCAATCCATTCAGTTGTATTCGGTGGTTTTGCCGCACAAGAAATTGCTAGCCGAATCGACGATGCTACCCCTGATGTTATCTTAACGGCTTCTTGCGGCATTGAATTTAATAATATTATTCCTTATCTCCCTATTGTAGAACAAGCAATAGCTTTAGCGACTCATCACATTAAACATTGTGTCGTTTACCAACGCCAGCATTATCATGCTGAGCTAAAAGCTAAACCAACCGCTTCTTCAAGCGATAACACAGTTACATACAGTGATTGGCAGGCATTACTCGATCAAGCTTCACCAGCTGATTGCGTAACGGTCAAAGCCACTGATCCGCTCTATATTTTATACACCTCAGGTACAACGGGAAAACCTAAAGGAGTTGTCAGGGATAATGGTGGTCATGCTGTGGCACTTCATTACAGCATGAAAGCTATTTATGATATTGAACCGGGCGAGGTTTTTTGGGCCGCATCGGATGTTGGCTGGGTGGTCGGCCACTCCTATATCGTCTATGGACCGCTAATCGCTGGCTGCACCACCATACTATATGAAGGGAAGCCAATTCGAACCCCCGACGCCGGCGCATTTTGGCGGGTCTGTGAACAACATAAAGTAAAAGCAATATTTTCTGCTCCGACAGCATTCAGGGCAATTAAAAAAGCGGATGCAAATGGAAGATATCTTAGTCGTTATGATTTATCGCATCTCCAAACAGCTTTTTTGGCCGGCGAAAGAACCGACCCCGCCACCTATGAATGGCTAAGCCAACTCTTAAAGAGACCGATTATCGATCACTGGTGGCAAACAGAGACAGGTTGGTCGATTGCTGCAAGCATGACGGGTATTGAACGCTTGCCTTGCAAAGCCGGCTCGGCTTCCTTGCCCGTGCCAGGCTTTGAGCTAAGTATTGTCGACAACGCTGGTAATCGATTAGCTGCTAACCAGCAAGGGAATATCTTGCTTAAACTGCCGCTACCGCCCTCAAGCTTCCCAACCCTTTGGAACGATTTTGATCGCTATCAAGCGAGCTACCTGAGTGATTTTCCTGGCTTTTATCTCACGGGTGACGGTGGTTATTTTGACGAGCAAGGTTATTTATTTGTCATGGGACGTACTGACGATGTGATTAATGTTGCCGGTCATCGCTTTTCTACTGGCGAGATGGAAGAAGTGGTTGCCTCCCACTCAGCCATTGCTGAATGCGCAGTGATCGGCATTCACGACCCACTGAGAGGCCAAGTGCCGATTGCCATGGTAATTGTTAAGGACGGCATAGCGAGCGAAAATATTAATCGAGTTCCCGAAGAGATTATCGCTTTAGTGCGCGAAAAGATTGGTGCAGTCGCCTATTTAAAGCAAGCCTTAGTCGTGAAGCGCCTACCTAAAACTCGCTCAGGAAAAATACTTCGCAACGTACTAAGACAATTGGCTAATGGTGAAAGTTTCAGGCCGCCATCGACAATCGACGACCCTAAAGCGTTAAAAGAAATGGAAAAAACATTTAGAGATTATAAAGTTGGTAGCTATCAGTCACCATAACCGCACCGCCTTAATGTGATAAACCTAACGCTGTGGATAAAGCTGAAGTTCGCCGGCCGTTTTATTTCGCTGATTGCTGCGATCTAACTCTTTCGCGTCCCAAAAAGATCGAATCTCAAGATAGTTATCGAGATTTAATTTTTCAGTGCATACCCATAACCGCTCATATCCAGTATGTGAAATTAGCCACCCTTGATCAGTTTTGAGATACTCATCCCAATATATTCCAGCACCTGTGATTTTAACTTTATCGTCTAAACGGTAAACAGTATCTTCAAAATGCCACATACCCGTCGAATGAATATCATCAATAAAAGTAATTTCTGGGTGGTGTGCTTGATGCTGTGATAGACATTGGTGGGTTGACATCGATTCATCTAAAAAGTTAAAAATCTCCTCACGGCCATTACAGGAATATCGACCATTATCATATGCTGTAGTAGCGTCTTCAGTGAAAAGCTTTATTAAATTGCCAAATTGTTTACTGTCAAGTCGACGAAAATATTCATACTTAATATTTTGTATGGCATCTTTCTCTAACAGTACCTGCACTTGATCAAGACTCATGGTATTCTCCTAACAATTACGTATCCTAAAACTTATTGTATAGTTCTTATCTTTAGCGCTAAGCTGTATAATTCTAGCTATGAAGATAAAATAACATTATATCAACTGGAAACAATGACTATTCATATAGTATTCGTATGCTTGGGTAATATTTGTCGCTCACCAAGCGCTCAAGGTATTCTTGAGAAGCTAGTAAACGATGCTATGCTGCAAGATAAAATTACCGTTGATTCATGTGGCACAGCGGCATTTAATATTGGCAAGCATCCCGACCCTAGGGCTATTGCTGCTTGCCAGCGCAAAGGCTATTCAATCGAACAACAGATCGCTAGGCAAATCACTCCGGTTGATTACCAGCGAGCAAACTACATTATATCAATGGATAATATTAATATGATGAGCGTGAAGGCTTGGGCGCCAGATGACTATCAAGGTGAGCTGAGTTTGTTTATGCGCTATGGTGGCGGGAGCGAATTTTCACAAATACCCGATCCTTACTACCATGAAGCTAATCAATTTGACGGAACAATAGCCGTTTTAGAAAAAGCCGCAAAAGGTCTGCTTGCACACTTAAGAAAAAATCATCAGATTTAAATTATCAATCCTTTAAGGCGTTATGCCATCGCTGATGCCATAACTGTACCACTGGTTCATTTCTACCAATAATAATATCAGCTCCATTTGCCATCAAGCCTTGGTGACATTGCTCAGCTGCTGGTAGATCCTCGTTAGCAAAAATATCACCGCCAAAATTATATGACTGTAAACTATCTTCAACCGAATCGCCTTTTGCACAAGATCCCAAATAATATACTACTGAATCACCTGCCGTACTACCAGGCTCAACACGAATTATTTGCGCGTCTTTGGAGTTAACGACGATGACTGTGCCTGGAAACAAGGTATGGCTAATAGCGCCAGGCAACCTTTTCGGCCAATCGCACATAGGTTTTTTAGCCCAATCTTCTATACCTTTTAAGGGAAACGCCCATCTCGTATGCCAGCCAAACTCATCAAACACACTGTGAGATGTCATCACTGGAGCTAATGATTTACCATGTAGTTTTGCAAAATGATATGACTCATGGCTAAGACTAACAATTAGCTTCCAGTTTGCAGCCACATTAAATTTTCTCGTACTGATGTTTTCTAACTGTGAGAAATCAAACTCCTCTAAATGAGCATCTAAAGGTGATAAGAAATTTTTTAGCGTAGAGGTAGTAATATTTTTGCTCAAACCGACTAATAGCAAACCATGAACTTCAGCTATAGGAATTGATTCTAATTTTTTACCTTCTTTTTCAAGATCAAAACAATTTTCTTTTGGTATTCCTACTAAATCTCCATCTAAATTATAAGTCCATCCATGGAAACCACAGCTCATTGTCTTTTTATTTCCTTTACCTTCAGCAACACGAGCACCGCGATGAGAACATGCATTAATAAACGCTTTAAGTTCGCCTAAGCCGTTACGAGTAACTACAATGGGAATACCCATGCACTCAACTGTCATAAAGCTGTTTAGCTCAGAAACAGTTCCTGAAAATCCAATCAATTGCGGCGTATCAAAGAAAAATTGCTGACGCTCTTTTTCAAACCGCTCTGTATCAGTGAAGAAGCTCGCGGGCTCAGTGATCGAGTTCACACATTCATCACTGCTATCACTCATAATATGATTAATCAAACGAGACATTAATTGCTGAGATACATTTTTTTCCATACTTGTTATTCTATTTTTGTTAATGATGACTTCCTATTATACATCCATTAGTACACTTCGGTAATAGCGTAATTCTTCAATGGAGTCTTTAATATCATCCATCGCTAAGTGACTGGCCTTTTTTTTCATTCCCTCAAGTGCCTTAGGCTTCCATCGACGAGCCAATTCTTTTAAGGTGCTGACATCCAAATTACGGTAATGAAAAAAACCTTCTAACTCAGGCATATAATTCGCCATGAAGCGGCGATCTTGGCAAATACTATTGCCGCACATCGGTGAATCTCCCGCCTGCAAATGCTGGCGTAAAAACGTCAAGGTCTGCGCCTCAGCGTCAGCCATGGTTAACTGACTCTCACGGACTCGCTTAACCAAACCAGACTGTCCATGTTGACGGGTATTCCATTCATCCATAGCCGCTAAGATTTCATCACTTTGGTGAATAGCTAATGCCGGCCCCTCTGCAATGGTTCGTAAATCAGCGTCGGTAACAATGGTAGCAATTTCTATAATAAAATCGGTATCGGGTTTTAAGCCGGTCATTTCTAAGTCGATCCAAATTAAACGATTCAATTCTTGCATACTGAAAAGCTCCTGTCTTAAACTGAGTATAACGGGGCTAGAGCCTGACTGAAACCATCGTTTGAGGTTTTCGTCGATTTGTTTGTCTGACTATTTGGCAATAAACACGAAGCAATTGTAGTTATCGGTACGAGACAGTAAGCTATTCGCTTAACTCTTATGCAATCGACTTATGAGCAAACGAAAACTCAATCTACAGCAGCAGCAGCGTATTGCCGATAAACAGGCAGAAGTGGTCGATAATACCCAGCAATCTGATCTCCTTCGCGGTTTAGTGATAAGTCATTATGGCCAAGAGGTAGAGGTGGTATTAATTGATGAAGGAAATTCGCCGATTGCCAACAATAGCCAACGCTGTCACTTCCGAGCCAATTTGCCGACTGTTGTGTGCGGTGATCGAGTATTGTGGCGTCCGCTTGAGCAAACGGCTACCGGTATCGTTGAGGCATTACTGAAGCGAGACTCATTGCTTGAACGCCCCCGACCTTACCAAGACCCCAAGCCAGTTGCCGCTAATATCGATAGCATTATTATTACCTTAGCACCAAAGCCCGCGCCGATTAGCAGTTTGATCGATCGGTTTCTTATTGCCGCAGAAAATGCAAACATAGAGGTCTGCTTATTATTAAATAAAGAGGACCTTCTTGCTGACAACCCAGTCGTTGCCGCTGAGTTAGAACAATTACTGAAACTGTATAATGAATTAGGCTATCAAACCTTTAGCTTTTCAGCGCAGTCATCAACATCGGTTGAGCAGCGAGCCTTTATTCAGTTTATTGCCGATAAAACCAGTATTTTAGTTGGCCAATCAGGGGTAGGTAAGTCAACCCTGATTAATACTTTAAGCGGCGCTGATACTACCAAAACCGCCACCATCTCCAGTGCCAATGATAAAGGCCGGCATACCACTACCACATCACAACTCTACCCTTTAAACCATTATGAAATAGCCGGCAGTGGGGCTATTATTGACTCGCCAGGAATACGCGAGTTTGGTTTATGGCACTTAAGCCCGGCCGCCATTATTGACGGTCTACCTGAGTTTAGGGCTCAAGCCGTTTTATGTAAATTCAGAGATTGCGAACATGGCAAAAGTCAAGGTTGCGCATTAAAATTAGCCTTTGAAGAAGGCAAGATACATCCTTCACGGATCAGTAGTTATCGTCATATACTAGATTCTCTGGATAACTGATGACACCACCTTCACCGCATGAGAATAAACCGCTATGGACAACATGACTGACATAACTGTCCAAAAAGAATTGTTGATTGACAGTGAGCAACTAGAATATCGGCTCGACGATGATGCCACTCTGATTGTTTTTGTTGGCAGCGAGGCCGCTTTTAATGCTGGCCATATACCTAATTCAATACACGTTTCACCGTCTGAGTTAACTTGCGGTATTCCTCCTGCAGTGGGTAAGCTGCCAAGTATCGACAAGTTAACCGCGCTGTTTCGCCGTGTAGGCTTAACCGAAAACAGTCAACTTATTGCCTATGATGATGAAGGTGGTGGTTGGGCCGGTCGATTAATTTGGACCCTGGATGTGATTGGACATACGCACTATCAATACCTCGATGGTGGCCTTCATCGCTGGCAGGCTGAAAAACGGCCTCTCGAAGATTCAACCGTTTTCTTAGAACAGGCACATTCAGACTACCAAATCACCATTCGGAACGAGCTTTTGGTGACGGCAGAAAGTATTATTAATGACTTGTCTGCCAAGCAAATTCACATCTGGGATGCACGATCAGCACAAGAGTATCACGGTGAAAAAGTCCTAGCAGATCGGGCCGGCTGCATTCCTGGCGCTGCCAATATCGATTGGTTAGAATTAATCGATCATAGTCGTGCAATGCAACTCAAGCCATTACCACTAATAAAGCAAATGATGGACGAGGCAGGCCTCGATGGCAGTAAAAAAATCATCACACACTGCCAAACTCATCACCGCTCGGGTCTCAGCTATTTAGTCGGTAAACTTCTGGGCATGCCAATCGCTGCCTATGATGGCTCTTGGTCCGAATGGGGTAATCGAATTGATACGCCGATTGAGAACAAGACATCCACAACGCCTTAATACAGCTGAATAAAAATATGCGAAAAAAACTGTTTATTATTTTTCAATATTGCTTACCCCAACATTCATTGTCGCGCTTAGTGGGCCTGCTTGCAGACAGCGAAAGACCCTGGCTCAAGCGACAATTAATTGCCTTATTCAGCCGACATTTTGATATCAACATTGCAGAAGCCATGCCGGCCGATTATGAAAAGTATAAAAGCTTCAACGCCTTTTTTACTCGACCGTTAAAGCCCGGCGCTAGAATCATAGATCCAGCTAGCAATACCATTACCTCACCTGCAGACGGTGCGATTAGTGAAATAGGCTATCTCGATTCCGATTGTCTAATCCAAGCTAAAGGTCAGCATTACTCTCTGCTGGCATTACTTGGCGGCGATCAAGAACTGGCCCAGCCATTTTATAATGGAGCATTTGCAACAATCTACCTGTCACCAAAAGATTATCATCGAGTACACATGCCCTTTGCCGGACAATTAGAAAAAACTTGTTATATTCCAGGAAAACTATTTTCAGTTAATCAAGTTACAGCTAATCATGTACCTGGACTATTTTCAAAAAATGAACGTTTAGTGTGTTATTTCTCTACCGATCATGGCCCGATGGTCGTCATTTTAGTTGGTGCAATGATTGTTGCCGGTATTGAGACAACTTGGTCTGGCCAAGTAACGCCAAAATCAAAAACCATTAACTCTATCGATATCAAACAAAATATTGCTCTATTCAAAGGGCAAGAAATGGGCCGTTTTAAGTTAGGCTCTACGGCAATCGTATTATTGCCTGCCAATAAAGCCAAATGGAACACAAGCCTAATGAATGGGTCCGCTGTAATGATGGGGCAAACATTAGGGGAATTTAACAGCTAAATTTTTCGATATAGACAATACTAACAAGCATACATTCAAGCTCAAAAACCCTTATAACTGCGAGCAAGTAATATGGCCGTCATCGATCCACGAAAAAATTGGGCCTTAGTTGAACAGCGACTAGCAACTGAGACAGACCCTATTTTAAAACGCAATTTAAACCTTGTTTATATCCACATGAAAGCCGAGGCCAGCCTCGACTTTGAACGACTAATGTCAACCGTTGCTGAAGACGCGCGTTACCACTTTTTTGGCAGTGAAGATGATGAGGCGTTTGCAGGCCCTAAAGGCAAAACCAATGTTGAAGCTTTTTATCAATCGATCATTGCTATGGACATCCACCGCATAGAACACAACATCGATCGCTTAGTGGTGGATCAACATTGCGTCATTACCGAAGGACGGATGCGAATAGCCTACCCAGGCTCTCTATTAGAGGGAATGGGTTACAGTATTGATGACGCAAACGCTTATTATCTTTATGAAACTCGTAGCGCCATTGTCTGGCCGATTAATGAAGACGGTTTAATTAGCGGTGAAGACAGCTATACGGGCAACGATGGCTTTGCTGGCATAGCTAATCGTAAACTCAAACCCAGCGACATTGTGACAATTACAGCAGCCGCTTAGTCAAGAAGCGGCGAGCAGCAATAAGCGATCAACGCCAAGTGCGACCCCTGCACACTCAGGCAGGCCTGACTTTAGCGCTTTAAGGAAATGTTGATCAACCGCTTGCGTTGGTAAGTCTAGTTCACATCGTCGCTGGTTATCTTGCTCAAATCGATCAACATGCTGGTCATGATCGGTTAACTCCTCATAACCATTCGCAAGCTCAATACCCTTCATATAAAGTTCAAATCGTTTAGCGACTAAATTACCTTGTTGATCATTAGTTATTTTTGCCAATGCCGCTTGCGAGGCGGGGTAATCAATTAAAAAACATGGAGCTTGATGGCCTAAGTTGGGCTCGATGCAGTGGCTCATTAATAAATCTAACCAAATGTCTTTATCTTGATCGGTAAAATCACAGTCGATTTTTTGATGAGCAAAATTCTCTAACTGCACACTAGTCAAGCTAAAAGGATCAATCGATAGATGACGTAAAAATGCCTCGCGATAAGATAATATTTCGACCCCGTTAGCCATCAGGCCTGTTGGCATTAGTGTCATCAGTAAAGCAGTTACATCATCGATTAGATCAGTTATCTTAAACCCAACTCGGTACCATTCAAGCAGAGTAAATTCAATGCTATGCTTAGGTCCTGGCGCATCTTGACGGAATGACTTACTGATTTGATAAATAGATCCACTGCCTAAGGACAGCAATTGCTTCATTGCATATTCAGGCGAGGTAGTTAAATACAGCCAAGGCTGTGAAGTGGATTGATAATTAACCGTTGGATTTTCAACTTTGATATTATCTAACTGTGGATCAGTAACCGGATAATCAGACAGTAATGGCGTATCAACTTCAAGTACCTGCTGCTGATCAAAGTAACACCTAATTGCGGCAAGTATCTTTGCACGTTTTCCCAAGCGTTGCTTAACATTTTTGGCCGTTAAGGCCGCAGGGTTAGCGCCGGTAGTGTCAATCATGCGCGAGAAACATATTCGCCTGTTCGAGTATCTATCTTTAATACTTCGCCTTGGTCAATAAATAATGGAACCCTCACAACTGCTCCAGTTGATAGGGTCGCTGGCTTAGTGCCACCTTGAGCGGTATCACCCTTTAGGCCTGGATCTGTTTCTACCACTTCTAACTCGACAAAATTTGGCGGTGACACCGTTAAGGGCGCGCCATTCCAAAGTGTAACCACGCAGCTATCCTGCTCTTTTAGAAATAATTTAGCGTCAGCTACAGCTTCGAGCGAGGCAGGAATTTGCTCGTAACTGATAGGATCCATAAAGTACCAAAATTCACCGTCACAATAGAGGTACTCCATATCGGTATCCATCACATCAGCGGCCTCAACACTTTCACCGGACTTGAAGGTTTTTTCCCATGCTCTGCCGGTCTTTAGATTTTTGAGTCGTACACGGTTAAATGCTTGGCCTTTACCCGGCTTAACCACCTCGTTCTCAACAATATTACAAGGATCACCATCGATAATAAGTTTTAAGCCATTCTTAAATTCGTTGGTAGAGTAAGTCGCCATAATATGCCCCGATAATGCTATAAATTAATCGATTATCCCTGTTGCTAATCTCGAGTTCAATCTACAATGACCTAGCGGCTTTAAATAGCGCATGGTGTAAGGCTAACTCAATATCAATACAGAGACAGTACCGTGATAGAAAACCCTATGATAGCGCTAACTGACCCCAACTGTCAGACTGAAATTCAACCGATCCATGCGGCTCAAGCCTCAGATTGGCGCAAATTGCTATCAGCATCGACACTAAGTTTGGCTGAGTTATTATCAAAACTCGAGCTCACTTACGACGACTTTATTCTCAACTATGACGGCCCGCTTGATAGCGACCCACAAGACTTCCCTATTCGCGCACCGGCCTCTTTTATAGCGAGAATTCAAAAAGGCGATATTAATGATCCTCTATTACGCCAGATACTACCCTTAGAAAAAGAAAATGATCTCATGCCTGGGTATACCGATGACCCATTAGAAGAAAAAGACTATAACGTTACGCCGGGGTTAATTCATAAATATCGCTGTCGCGCATTGCTCATTGTCACACAAGCCTGCGCAATACACTGTCGCTACTGTTTTCGCCGGCATTTCCCCTATGAAGATAATCGACCCGCTCGCGAGGCCTGGCAACAAGCGCTGGATTATTTACGCAGCAACGCCAATATTAATGAGATTATTTTAAGTGGCGGTGATCCGTTAGCCGTCAGCAATAAACAATTACAGTGGCTTACTCAACAGTTAGCCGCTATTCCTCATGTCAAAACATTGCGTATTCATAGCCGTTTACCTATCGTCTTACCGCAACGTATAGATAGTGATTTTATCGCCTGGCTAAAGGCATGGCCGGGGCATAAAGTGTTTGTGATCCACAGTAACCATGCTAATGAAATAGACGGAAAAGTTAAGCAGGCAATTAAAAAAATAGCATCAACAGGCACTACTATTTTAAACCAAGCCGTTATGTTAAAGGGGGTAAATGATTGCCCAGAAGCACTTGTCGAGCTAAGCCAGCGTCTATTCAATTGTGGCGTACTGCCTTATTATCTTCATCTACTTGATCCGGTTAATGGTGCTGCTCATTTTTCTATAAGCGATGCTAGAGCAAAACGCATCATGGGTGAAGTGGCTGGTATTTTGCCTGGGTATTTAGTGCCTAAACTGGTCAGAGAGTTAGCTAATAAAAAATCAAAAACATTAATGCTGCCAACCGAGTGTTAATGTTTTTTATGATAGCTTGCAGCTATTCGCTCTCTATCACTTATGCCAAGTAAATAGATAATACTGTCTAAGCCTAAAGTTGATATCGATTGTCGGGCCGAGGCCTTTACAATAGGCTTAGCGCGAAAGGCAATGCCCAGGCCAGCAACGCTTAGCATGGGCAAATCATTAGCCCCATCACCAATAGCAATAACTTGTTCAAGCGCAATATTTTCTCGCTGAGCAATATCTTTTAATAACTTAGCTTTGCGCTCACCATTAATAATATCGCCAACCACCTCACCCGTCACCATACCGTCTTGAATATCCAATTGATTCGCATAGGCGTAATCAAAACCTAGTTTATCGCGTAATTGATTAGCAAAGTAACTAAAACCACCAGATAAGATAGCGGTTTTATAACCCAGACGCTTTAAGGTGCTAATTAATGTTTCGGCGCCTTCGGTTAATTTCAATGTATCTGCAATCTGCTGCAAAGCAGATTCGTTTATGCCAGATAATAAAGCAACGCGACGACGAAAACTTTCATCAAAATCAATCTCGCCCTGCATCGCTAACTCGGTGATCACTGAAACTTCTGAGCCAACGCCTGCAACTTTTGCTAACTCATCGATTACTTCTGCTTCTATTAAAGTAGAGTCCATATCAAACACGACTAAGCGCCGATTTCGGCGAAACATATCGTCTTCTTGATAGGCTATATCCATGTCTAACGTGTTAGTGAGTTCAAGTAACGCCCTACGCACTTTTATTTGATCATTTAACTCGCCACGCATTGAAAATTCAACGCAGGCCTTAGATTGCTCGTCAGCATTTAGCGGGACACGGCCGGATAAGCGGGTAATCTTATCAATATTCAGACCATACTGAGCAGCTAAACTAGTGACCGCATTAATATGCTCAGCACTCACCCTTCTGACTAATAAGGTAAGAATATGACGCGGCTTGCCCTGTTCGCTGATCCAATGCTGGTAATCGTCGCCGCCAACTGCATCAAACTCTATTGACATGCCAAGTTTTTCTAACGCTTCTTTTAGTCGAAAAAAACAGGCCGCTATATCAATCGAGTCAGGCATTTCTGCCAATATACCCAGCGCTAAATTGTTATGAATAACCGCTTGGCCGATATCAAGAATATTTACAGCATAATCGCTAAGAATCGATGTCGCTGCCTGGGTAATACCGGTTTGATCAGGGCCTGAAATTTTTATTAAAGTAACATTACTCATTTTAGTTTAAGACTTTAACTCTATTGATAATGAGGTGACGTTCTTATACCCGTTTGGTAACTTTCTTCCTCTTTTTGCTCTGGAGCCTACATAATTAGTTAACTCAGAATAAGTCCATTTCTTTGCAGATTTTTTTTTGCTGTTTACTAACAAAAGATTCTCTTTTTTCATGATTGCAGTGGAAACCATAAATTCACTTCGATCGGAAAATCGATCTTTAGGTATATTCATAATTTTCACTCCTTTACCCTTAGCCATAACGGGCAAGTCAGAAATCGGAAATATCAATAAATATCCTTGGTTTGTAACCGAAACTAAGAGATCGTTTTCTAAATCATCGACTTTTTGAGGCACAATTACTTCACCGCCCTCTGGAATCTTAATTAATGCCTTGCCTGCTTTTTTATTTGCATACATATCACCGAGTTTTGCAATAAACCCATAGCCAGCATCAGTAGCCAGCAGATATAGTTGTTCTTCCGCGCCCATCATAGCGCCTTTAAAGCTTGCGCCGGAAGGTGGATTGATCGTGCCAGTGAGCGGTTCACCTTGGCCTCGTGCCGACGGCAAACCTCTGGCAGGCACAGAGTAACTTCTACCAGTAGAATCCAATAATACTACAGCTTGATTCGATCTTCCTTTGACAGCCAGCTTAAAACTATCACCTGACTTATAACTCAAGGTATGCGGATCAATCTCGTGACCTTTTGCTGCGCGAATCCAACCCTTTGTCGACAAGACAACAGTGATTGGATCGACGCTAGTTATATCGTCTTCAGAATAAGCCAAAGCCTCGTCTCGGCTAACAATTGGTGACCGACGGTCATCGCCATATTCTTCAACCACCACTTGCAATTCTTTTTTCATCAGCGTCTTCATTCGCTTATTAGAACTTAGAATTTTTTCTATTTCATCGCGCTCTTTACTTAATTGCGACTGCTCATCAGTAATCTTCATTTCCTCTAAACGCGCTAACTGCCTTAAACGTGTATCGAGAATATAATCGGTTTGCGCCTCACTTAACCCAAACTTCTTCATCAGTGTTTTTTTAGGTTGCTCTTCATTACGGATAATATGAATGACTTTATCGATATTTAAAAATGCAATTAATAGGCCATCTAATAAGTGAAGACGGTTAAGAATCTTATCTAAGCGATATTCTAAGCGCTTACGGATAGTTTCTTTGCGATACGACAGCCACTCTTTAATAATTAAACTGAGGTTTTTTACTTTGGGCCGACCATCAATCCCAATCATGTTCATATTTATACGGTAGTTGCGCTCTAGATCAGTGCTTGAAAATAAATGTGACATTAGAGTATCGATATCTACTCGGTTGGACTTTGGTACAATCACTAAACGTGTTGGGTTTTCGTGGTCAGACTCGTCACGTAAATCAACCACCATAGGTAACTTTTTGGACTGCATCTGCGCCGCTATTTGTTCTAACACTTTAGATCCAGAAACTTGATGGGGTAACGCTGTAACAACAATATCGCCCTGCTCGGTGTCATACACCGCTCGCATTTTCAGACTGCCTTTACCAGTCTTATACATTTCCAAAATCGACTCTGAAGGGGTGATAATCTCAGCTTCGGTCGGATAATCAGGGGCCTTAATGAAAGCAAATAAATCCTCAACGCTGGCATTAGGTTTTTCAAGTAAATGAATACATGCAGCAACCACCTCGCTTAAGTTATGTGATGGGATATCCGTTGCCATACCCACGGCAATACCTGTTGTTCCGTTTAACAAAATATTAGGCACTTTGGCAGGCAAAATAACCGGCTCAAACAGCGTGCCATCAAAGTTAGCCTGCCAGTCAACAGTGCCTTGCGACACTTCCGCCATCAATGCGTCTGCGTAAGGCGCTAATCGTGACTCGGTATAACGCATGGCCGCGAATGACTTAGGGTCATCCGTTGAGCCCCAATTCCCTTGACCATCCACCAACGGATATCGGTAACTGAAGGGTTGTGCCATTAACACCATCGCTTCATACACTGAGCTATCACCGTGAGGATGGAACTTACCAATCACATCGCCCACGGTTCGGGCTGATTTTTTATATTTAGCAGAAGCCTTGAGGCCCAACTCTGACATTGCATAAACGATTCGGCGCTGAACGGGTTTCAATCCATCGCCAATATGTGGTAAGGCGCGATCGAGAATGACATACATTGAGTAATCAAGATATGCTTTCTCGGCATATTCTTTGATGGACAGTTGCTCAGCTGAAAAATTGCTTGAATCTATCGGGGTATCGCTCATTGAGTCGCTGTTCTCATATTGGTTCAGGGTTGCTGATCGTCGCTATCGAGACCTAATCATTTGCTGCCGAAATTATTTTGGCTATTTTTTTCAAAGCAAAACAGACTTGTTATACTACATTGCTTGAATTGTCTCAAAAAATAGCCTTCTACGCATCAACACCGGTGCTTTTATGGTGGTAATATGAAGACCTCAAAACGAATTTATGGCTTTTTTCTATTTTCTTAATCTAATCACTGCCGGAGCCTCATTATGACACTCGACCAAGCGGCCTATTTTAGCCTTGCTACCTTTCGAAAAACCGGCGTAGCCGTTGAAACCCCAGTCTGGTTTGCAGGTGACAAACAAGCTTATTACGTCTTTTCCGCCGGCCAAGCAGGCAAAGTTAAGCGACTAAGAAACTCGCCTAAATCACGCGTCGCCGCCTGTAATGTGATCGGTAAAATCTTAGGTGAATGGCAAGACAGTGAAGCTTTTATTTTAACCAGCGATGAAGAGATAAGCCAAGCACATAGCGCGCTGATAAAGAAGTACGGCTGGCAAATGCGACTGACTGACATTGGCTCGTGGCTAACCGGCAAGAAAACTAAGCGCGCTTATATTAAGGTCGTGCTAATCGATTAGCCCGCTGTAACGATTCTTGCTATCACCATTTACTGTCACTTTTTTAGGTAAGCCACTGATGTTGATTCGCCGTAAAACTATCGCCTTTTTAGCAATCATTGCCAGCTTTTTGATGGCCGCTAATCATAGTTTCGGGCAGTCCAGTCCTGTGACTGAACAGCTGATTCACCAGCCTGCAAGTAGTTATCAAGCGGCTGAGCAGGCCTTACAGATTAATCTCGGCCGAAAAGACAACCATCATCGTGCAAGTGGCATCATCTTGTTTATCGGTGATGGCATGAGCATTGCCACCGTGACAGCTGGGCGTATCTATGTTGGCCAAAAATCGGGGGCTAATGGGGAGGAGCACAATTTATCCTTTGAACGATTCCCCACGGTTGGCTTGGCTAAAACCTATAATACTAACCAACAGACACCCGACTCAGCAGGCACTATGACCGCCTTGATCACGGGTGAAAAAACCAAAGCTGGAGTGCTTAGTATGGCTGCAACGGTTGCGCGAGCTGACACGAATACCTGTGGCAAGCAGCAACTCACTACCCTATTTGAGCTCGCTGAAGACCGTAACTGGGCAACAGGCATTGTCACCACCACCTCCGTTACCCATGCCACCCCCGCAGCAGGCTTTGCCCATAGTCCTGAACGAAACTGGGAGAATGATTCAGACTTACCTAGTGAGGCAAAGGCCAACGGTTGTCGTGATATCGCGCGGCAATTTATTGAGTTTAGCCACGGCAATGGTATCGATGTATTACTGGGCGGCGGCCGTAGCCACTTTTTACCCAAGGAATCTACGCATGCTAAAGGCAAGCGTGAGGATGGTATTGATTTAATTTCACAGTGGCAGCAGCGCAATCCAAACGGTCGCTACTTTCATAATCGTCGTCAATTAATCGCTCATCAAGACAATGATACCGATAAAATTTTAGGTTTATTTTCCGATTCACATATGGACTTTGAAGCCGACCGTGATAGCAGCGGCCAACCCAGTCTTAGCGAAATGGTTAACGTGGCAATTAATCAATTGCAAAAAAGTAAACGCTTTCTTTTAGTGGTCGAAGCCGGTCGAATTGATCATGCGCATCATGTGGGTAATGCCTATCGCGCACTAGAAGACCTGCACGCGCTTGATCAAGCAATAGAATTAGCACATGACAAAGTGAATCTTAAGAAGACATTAATGATTGTGACAGCTGACCATAGCCATACCTTAACACTGGCGGGCTACCCTACGCGCGGCAACCCTATTTTAGGTTTCGTCACAGGTAACGATAAAGCAGGTGAAGCAGAAAACTCGCCTAGCCTTGCCGCCGATAAGAAACCCTACACAACCCTTAGTTATGCTAACGGGCCAGGTTACTACAATCAGCCCAGCGATCCAGATAATCCCTATGCGAGATTTAATAATATTGGTCAGTCAACACGACAAACCACGCTTGAAGACAACCCAGAGGTCGAACACTACCACCAAGAAGCTGGCGTCCCCTTAGCCACTGAAACTCATGCGGGTGACGATGTTGCTGTATATGCACAAGGTCCTTGGGCGCATTTACTGAATGGCGTTATGGAGCAGCATTATATTTTTCATGTGATGAAATACGCTGGGGAACTGTAACGCGGTAAGGCAATAATTGAGGGTTTAATCGCTTAACTAGTCAGCATAAACGTGACTGGGCCATCATTGACTAATGCAACTTGCATATCAGCAGCAAACTGTCCCATTTCAACTTTAAGCGGTGATGCTTTTAACTGCGCTACGCAGTCTAGATAAAGTCGCTTGGCTAAAGCTGGCTCTGCGGCTGATGAAAAGCTTGGCCGTAAGCCTTTATCGGTATTAGCCGCTAATGTGAACTGCGAGACAACCAGTAATTCACCGGCTACATCCGTGACGCTCAAATTCATTTTATTATTATGGTCATTAAAAACGCGATAATCGAGCAACTTGGCTGCCATTTTTTCCGCTGACTGACTATCATCATCGGCTTCAACAGCTAGTAATACCAGTAAACCTTTGCTGATCTGACCGACCAGTTGCTCGTCGACTCTGACACTTGCAGAGTTAACTCGTTGTATCAGCGCACGCATGGCAATCGTTACACCTTGGCCGGACGAGCAGCGCGCTTACGCTCGTGCTCAAGTAATAATTTTTTACGAATTCGAATACTTTCTGGTGTAACCTCTACCAGTTCATCGTCTTCGATAAACTCTAACGCTTGCTCTAAAGTATATCGAATCGGCGGCGACAAGACAGTCGCTTCGTCAGTGCCTGAAGCTCTAACATTAGTTAACTGTTTCGCCTTAGTCGGATTAACCGTTAAATCATTGCCACGACTGTGAATACCCATCACTTGGCCCTCATAGACATCGATATTAGCGTCAATCATTAAACGACCACGATCTTGCAAATTAAATAGCGCATAGGCTAAAGTTTTGCCTTTCACATTGCTGATCAATACGCCATTAGTGCGCGATTGAACTTCACCGACTTTTACCTGACCATAATGATCGAATATAGACGTCAGAATACCTGAACCCGAGGTCATGGTTAAAAACTCAGAGCGAAAACCAATTAAACCACGGGCGGGAATGATGTAATCCAGTCTGACCCGCCCTTTGCCATCCGGCACCATGTTCTTAAGATCACCTTTTCGTGTGCCTATAGCTTCCATCACCGAACCTTGATGCTGCTCTTCGCAATCAACAACCACCGATTCAAAGGGCTCTTCCACAACACCATCAACCACCCGCTGCACGACTTCTGGCCGGCCAACGCTTAGCTCAAAACCCTCGCGGCGCATTGTTTCGATTAAAACGGATAGATGCAGCTCACCACGGCCAGAGACAACAAATTTATCCGCACTGTCGCCCTGCTCAACCCTTAATGCCACATTGTGCAGTAACTCGCGATCCAGCCGCTCTTTAATATTTCGACTGGTAACAAACTTACCTTCTAAGCCAGCAAAGGGAGAATCATTTACCTGGAAGGTCATCGACACCGTAGGCTCATCAACCGTTAGCTGAGGCAGGGCCTCAACTTGATCCGGCGAACACAAAGTATCTGAAATATTTAAGCCATCGATACCCGTGATACAAATAATATCTCCGGCCACCGCTTCCTCGACCGGCACGCGCTCGACCCCCATGTTGCCAAGAATATCTAAAACTCGGCCATTACGCATATTATTATCTGCATCAACAACGATAACAGGGGTATTGCGTTTAATTTTGCCGCGAGACACGCGACCGACACCAATAACACCAACATAACTGGAGTAATCAAGGGCGCTTATCTGCATTTGAAAGGCGCCATTCGCATCAACCGTCGGTGCTTTAACATGGTCTAAAATCAGCTCTAACAGAGCTGTCATGTCTTCGCCTATAGCATTTTCATCGAGTCCAGCAATGCCGTTTAACGCTGAGGTATAAACGACGGGAAAATCTAACTGCTCATCCGTTGCGCCAAGGCGGTCAAATAGATCAAACACCTGATCCATTACCCAATCAGGTCTCGCGCCCGGTCGGTCGATCTTATTAATCACAACGATAGGATTCAAACCGCGGGCAAAGGCTTTTTGAGTTACGAATCTAGTTTGAGGCATTGGCCCATCGACCGCATCAACTAGGAGAAGTACCGAGTCGACCATCGACAACACACGCTCAACCTCTCCGCCAAAATCAGCATGGCCGGGGGTGTCAACAATATTTATGTGATGGCCTTGCCAATTAATCGCTGTATTTTTGGCTAAAATAGTGATGCCACGCTCTTTTTCCTGATCATTCGAATCCATGATCCTTTCAGTGCCTTGATCACGACGATCGAGCGTCCCAGACTGCTCTAATAGCTTATCGACCAAGGTGGTCTTGCCATGGTCAACATGCGCAATAATAGCGATATTACGCAGCTCTTGGGTATTGAGTTGTTCAGTCACTGTGTTGGTACTCCTAAATGGCATTAGCCATGACGACAAACGTCAAAGCGGCGGGATTATACACAAGCCCATGCAGCATTAAAGCCAATCTGCCCAGTGCCGCGGTATTATTCCCGCATCCATGAAGTAAAAGGCATTATTTTGCTGTTTTTATCGGAGAAAACGTCTCGACAAAGCCAAATGCTTCGATTTGATTGTTTTTGCTATCCACAAAGTGTTAACTGCTATTGGCAAATACGCTAATGAACAGTAACGTAGCGGCTGTCGTTAATATGATTTTAAGGAGAGACCCATGCAAACAGAGCTATGTAAGAAACTCGGCGTTGAGCTGCCTATATTTGCCTTCACCCACTGCCGTGATGTGGTCGTTGCGGTCTCCAAGGCCGGCGGCATTGGCGTTTTAGGTGCTGTTGGGTTTTCGCCTAAACAATTAAAAGAAGAGCTCGACTGGATCGATGCCCATATTGGCGACCACATCTATGGTGTCGATACGGCGATCCCGCAAAAATATGAAGGTCAGGGTGAAACCGATCCTGATAAATTAGTCGAAATGCTGCAAGCGGCGATCCCTGAGCAGCATCGCGAATTTGCTGAGGGTTTACTGCAAGATCATAATGTGCCAGCTTGGCCCGAAGGCGATGACGAAGTGACATTGAGTTTTTCTGAAGCACAGGCTCAGTTACTGGTTGATGAAGCGCTAACAAGAAACAAATGCCGAATGATCGTCAATGCGCTAGGCACCCCACCGGCAAACATTGTCGATCAAGTTCACCAATCCGGTCGTTTAATCGGCGCACTCGCTGGTCGACTAAAACACGGCATTAATCATAAGAATGCCGGCCTTGATTTTATTATTTGTCAGGGCTCTGAAGGTGGCGGTCATGCCGGTGAAGTCACATCAATGGTGCTTTGGCCACAAATGGTCGACGCGGTTGCACCCTTGCCGGTGCTAGCGGCAGGTGGGATAGCCAATGGTCGTCAAATGTTGGCAGCCATGAGTATGGGTGTTGAAGGCGTCTGGATGGGGTCTATGTGGCTCAATGCATCCGAGGCAGCCGCAGAACCGGCACAACGCGAGTCCTACATGAATGCCAGCTCTGAAGACACGATTCGGTCGCGTTCCTTCACGGGTAAAACTGCGAGAATGCTGAAAAATGAATGGACCGACGCTTGGGATAGACCCGATACCCCAGACCCATTGCCCATGCCGCTTCAAGGGTATTTAACCTTTGACGCTACGCGCCGCACCCACCGCTATGCCGGCAGTGGCGAAACCCAAAAAGTGGCTTTCAACCCTGTTGGACAAGTGGTAGGACAAATCAATCAAATTGAATCCTGTCGCGATATCATGATGCGATTAATCACTGAATACAGTGAGGCCCTCGACCATATA
>DDDX01000087.1 GCA_002339085.1 Cellvibrionales bacterium UBA1969 | reverse complement strand
ACTTCCATTTCGAATTCTTTCCAACCAATGAGTGACTCATCGATAAGTAACTCATTGGTCGGTGATAGATCGAGTCCGCGCTTACAAATTTCTTCAAACTCTTCGTGATTATAAGCAATGCCACCACCTGAGCCACCCATGGTAAATGATGGACGAATAATCACAGGGAAGCCCAATGTCGCCTGCACAGCAAGCGCCTCTTCTAAACTATGGGCAATATCTGAACGCGGGGTTTCTAAGCCAATAGCCTTCATGGCTTTATCAAATAAGTTACGATCTTCGGCTTTATCGATAGCCTCGCGAGTTGCGCCTATCATTTGCACGTTATGCGCGTCTAACACGCCTTCACGGGCCAAATCTAAGGCGCAGTTCAGTGCGGTTTGACCTCCCATCGTCGGTAAGATAACCGATGGCTTCTCTTTTTCAATAATGTTAGCCACGGTTCGCCATTCAACCGGTTCGATGTAAGTCGCATCGGCCATGACGGGGTCAGTCATAATGGTGGCGGGATTCGAGTTCACCAAAATAACACGATAACCCTCTTCCTTTAAGGCCTTACAGGCCTGTGCGCCCGAGTAGTCAAACTCACAGGCTTGACCAATGACAATAGGCCCTGCGCCTAAAATCAATATACTGTCTATGTCCGTTCTTTTTGGCATAATTAGTTGGCTTTAGCTTTCATATGCTGAGTAATCAACGCAATAAAATGATCAAACAGAGGCGCAGCATCGTGCGGCCCTGGGCTGGCTTCCGGGTGTCCTTGAAAACCAAATGCTGGCTTATCAATGTGTGCAATACCCTGAATAGAATGGTCAAACAAGGATTGATGGGTTACCCGTAAAGTTGACGGCAAACTGTCAGGATCAACGGCAAAACCGTGGTTTTGACTGGTAATCAATACCGTATTATCGTCAATGTTTTTTACTGGGTGGTTAGCCCCGTGATGACCAAATTTCATCTTTAAGGTTTTGGCACCACTTGCTAGGGCTAACAACTGATGACCCAGACAAATACCAAATATAGGAATCTCTGTCGCTAATAAGGTTTTTATTGAAGTAATGGCGTAATCGCAAGGCTCGGGATCACCTGGGCCATTGGATAAAAACACGCCATCAGGTGTTAGGGCCAATACCTCCCCGGCAGGCGTTTGTGCAGGCACGATCGTCAAACGGCAGCCACGATCAACCAACATGCGAAGGATATTATGCTTGGCGCCAAAATCGTAGGCCACTACATGATAGGGCAAAGTGGAAGCTTCAGGCTTGACATAGCCTTGACCCAATGACCAGACCGAGGATTGCCAGGGGGATGCGGCCGAACAGCTAACCTCCTTAGCTAAATCCATACCTTGCAAACCGGCAAAGTTTTTAGCTCGTGCAATCGCCTGTTGTTCATCAGCCGCGGTAATAGCCTGCTCAGAGGTAAAAATACAGCCACTTTGAGCGCCAGTATCGCGCAAGATGCGGGTTAATTGCCGAGTATCAAGATCGGCAATGGCGACGACGTTGTTGGCAATCAAATAGGAAGACAGATCTTGCTCGGAACGAAAGTTGCTGGCTAGAAGCGGCAGGTCACGAATTACTAAACCTGCAGCCCAAACTTGCTCAGACTCTTGATCCTCTGAATTAGTGCCGGTGTTACCGATATGTGGATAGGTAAGAGTGACAATTTGTCGGGCGTAAGAAGGGTCTGTCAGTATTTCTTGGTAGCCGGTCATAGCCGTATTAAACACCACCTCACCGACCGAACTCCCTGCAACGCCAATAGCCGTGCCGTGAAAAACACTTCCATCTTCTAGCGCGAGTATTGCAGGGCAAAACGACAAAATAACTCCTTTAAGGGATTACCTGAGCTGGCACTCAGCAAATTAAGATCGTTCATCCAATTCCATTAAAAGCGTGATTGAACTGGCGCGAAAGTTTAAGGAAATTGCTCCCCACTGTCCATGACAAAATGCGAAAAATCCTACTCTAACGAAGAAAAATATCGGTCTGGACTGAAAACAACCAATTCAATCTAGCCTCAGCTTAATGAAGACCCAAAACATCTTGCATGTCATAGAGCCCAGACGCTTGATGACTCACCCATAGTGCCGCTCGAACAGCACCCGATGCAAAGGCCATTCGGGAGCTGGCTTTATGGGTAATTTCAACCCGCTCGCCGTCATCGGCAAACAGAACCGTATGATCACCCACCACATCGCCGGCTCTTACTGTGGCAAAACCAATGGTCTGTTGATCTCGGGCACCGGTCTGCCCTTCTCGGCCGTAAACAGCGACTTTTTCTAAATCGCGGCCGGCTGCATCGGCGACCACTTGGCCTAACTTAAGCGCCGTACCTGAGGGCGCATCGACCTTGTGGCGATGATGGGCCTCAATAATTTCGATATCCGCATGGTCAGCCATCACTTCGGTCGCCATCTTCGTCAATTTAAAGCATAGATTAACGCCGACACTGTAATTGGCGGCCATCACTGCCGGCATTCCGGCTAAGGCAGTCGCTAAGGCTGCCTGCTGATCGGCATCAAACCCGGTCGTGCCAATCACAATGGCTTTACCCTGCGCAACACAAAACTCAGCGTTAACAATAGTGGCGGCAGGGGCAGTAAAGTCAATTAACACATCAAAATCTGCCGCAGAGGCAAGGTCTGAGCCAATCGCAACGCCCAGACGACCCACACCGGCACACTCACCGGCATCGGCACCCAATAAAGAACTGGAAGGATGCTCAAGTGCAACCGTTAATACCGCTTTATCGGTTTGCGATAGCGCTTCAATAAGAGTTTTACCCATTCGACCGGCAGCTCCGGTCACAGCAACTTTAATCATGGCTTTATTCCTCATTCACGCCAGAGTATGTCTCGCTAGGCTTTCATGTCGTCAAAGAACGATTTTACACCTTCAAACCAACTGCTTTTACGCGGCGATTGCTGACTGCCTGACGATTCTAAACTGGCCTGCAACTGTTTCACCAGCTCAGTTTGCTCTTTGCTTAATTTAACCGGTGTCTCAATCACGACTCGACACATTAAATCTCCGGCTGAACCGCCACGAACAGGCACAACTCCTTTCCCTCGCAAGCGGAACATTTTACCCGTTTGCGTCTCTGCCGGAATTTTCAGTTTCACCCGCCCATCTAAAGTCGGCACTTCTAATTCGCCACCCAGTACCGCATCGGGAAAACTAATCGGCACATCACAGTACAAGTGTTTGCCATCGCGCTCGAATATGGCGTGATCACGGACGCTAACTTGAACATATAAATCACCCGCTGGGCCTCCATCGGGGCTAGCCTCACCTTCACCGCTTAAACGTATCCTATCACCATTATCGACGCCCGGTGGCACTTTAACAGACAAGGTCTTCGTTTCTTCAACACGACCCTGGCCATGACACGCCTGACAGGGATCTTTAATCACCGTTCCGCGACCATGGCATGTCGGACAGGTCTGTTGCACCGAGAAAAAACCTTGTGTCATACGGACTTGACCTTGCCCACCACAGGTGCCACAGGTCACTGGCGAGCTGCCTTTTTTAGCCCCACTGCCATCGCAAACTTTGCAGGTCACTAAGGTGGGCACGCGAATTTTTAAAGTATCGCCATGCACCGCCTGCTCTAAGCTTAGGTCTAAGTTATAGCGTAAATCCGAACCTCGCTGAGGTCCTCCGCGGCCACGACCGCCGCCACCGCCAAAAATATCGCCAAACACATCACCAAAAATATCGCTGAAATTGCCACCACCGCCACCGCCCATTTGGGGGTCGACACCGGCATGGCCGTATTGGTCATAGGCTGCACGTTTTTGATTATCACTGAGAACTTCGTAGGCCTCGCTGGCCTCTTTAAATTTATTCTCAGCCTTCGGATCATCGGGATTACGATCGGGGTGGTACTTCATCGCGACGCGACGATAAGCTTTTTTGATCTCTTTCGCCTCGGCCTGCTTATCAACCCCTAAAACTTCGTAGTAATCGCGCTTTGACATAATCTGTTTTACCAATTCTGTTGGGTTAACTAACTTAGTTAGCTAACAAATTTATTGCTGCACTGAATACGAAGTGGGGCTAACGTCGAAAAACGCTAGCCCCATGCATCATTTCAGATCAATCAATAGCGCCTCTCGAACGCCATCATATGTTCATTACTTGTCTTCTTTAACCTCTTCGAACTCA
>DDDX01000084.1:964-33995 GCA_002339085.1 Cellvibrionales bacterium UBA1969 | reverse complement strand
GTTTTGGGATCCTGTAGAAAATGCCTCTCTTATGCCATGGTTAGCAGGTGCAGCACTTGTTCATTCGTTATCAGCAACAGAAAAACGTGGAGTGTTTAAAAGCTGGACAATTTTACTTGCCTTGCTAGCCTTCTCTCTGAGTCTACTGGGTACATTTTTAGTACGTTCTGGAATATTAGTGTCGGTGCATGCCTTTGCTAGCGATCCTGAGCGTGGACTTTTTATTTTAGCCTTTTTATTTATCGTAGTTGGTGGCTCATTATTATTATATGCTCTAAGAGCGCCAATCATGAAAGGTGGGACGGTTTTCGCGCTGATATCGAGAGAGAACTTTCTTCTTATCAATAATGTCCTTTTTTCTATCGCCTTGACTGTGGTTCTCTTAGGGACATTATTTCCCTTGATTAGTACTGCTTTAGATTTAGGAAGTTATTCAGTAGGGGCTCCTTATTTTAATGCTATGTTTGTGCCCCTCGGCTTGCTAACCCTCTTTATTATGTGCTTCGCTCCTTTTATCGCATGGAATAAGTTTACGCTATTAAAGGAGCAATCGAGGCAATGGATGATCTGTTTATTACTGGCTATTTTTCTTGCGATGTTATTGGTACGCATACTCAGTCACCAATATGTCGCGGACTTTAACTTTTTAGCTTTTTTTATCGCCAGCTTATGTCTGTGGTTAGTAGTTAATACATTGGGGCATTTCTTTTTTCGATTAAAGCACGCTGGCCTTTCTTTTCATTCTTTTAGTCAATTGAGTCTTTCCTACTACGGCATGGTCATTGCTCATATTGGAATGGCAGTTATGATTCTCGGTATTGGCATCACCTCTATTTATGAATCGCAGAAAGATGTACGAATGGCCATAAATGATAATGTTTCTATCAACGCCTATCGCTATCAATTAACTGAAATATCGTCAGTCACGGCCTCTAATTATGATGCGACTCGGGCGAGCGTAGATGTCTACTATGACAGCGAAGGTGAGCCTTCAAGATTAATTACTACTTTGTACCCCGAGAAGCGTTTTTACCGTGCATCTCGTAATATCATGACCGAGGCGGGTATTGATGCATCGTTGTCTCGTGACCTTTATGTCGCATTAGGCGAGCAGTTAGAGTCGGGTGTTTGGGCAGTGAGGGTTCACGTGAAACCTCTTGTGCGTTGCATTTGGCTAGGGGCAATTCTCATTGCCTTAGGTGCTATTTTAGCGATATTTGATAAGCGCTATAAGCGTTCAAGCGCTGCTCGGTCGGAATCTGTTTTGGGTTCGCCGTCTAATTATTAGTTGGAGATGATACATTGATATCGCGCTTAAAGCTGTTCGCACCATTAATTATCTTCTTCGTGATAGCCGCTGTTTTTTTTCGCCTTGAGAATCGCATCGTCAGCGGTGAATACGATCCAAGCATGCTGCCATCTGCTTTAGTTGGTCAGCCTATCCCTGAATTTTCATTACCTGCCTTATCAACTGTTGGCCTACTCACTAACAAAGATTTACCAAAGCAACCTTATATTATCAATGTCTGGGCGAGTTGGTGCATTAGTTGTCGTGTTGAGCATGCCTATCTTAATGCCTTATCCAAAAAAGGGGTCGCGATTATTGGCTTGAATTATAAAGATAGACCCGAAGACGCATTGCACTGGTTAGAACAGCTTGGTAACCCCTACCAATTTAATTTGTCTGACCTAAAAGGACAATTAGGGCTTGATTTAGGTGTTTATGGCGCGCCTGAGAATTATATCGTTGGCGCTGATGGTATTATTCGCTATCGGCATGTCGGCATTCTTGATGACAAGGTTTGGCGTGATAAAATTGTCCCTTTAAGCTTATCTTGGTGAGTACTCATTAGTGCGAATTCCTAGTCAACAATATTTTTTATCATACCTATTGCTTGTTTGCTCTGTATTATTTGTGACGACTAGTTTCGCCAGTTCCGATGCCAGTAATTTATTGACCTTTCAAAGCCAAGAGCAACGCGATCGCTACTATCAATTACTGGATGAAATTCGTTGCCCTAAATGCCAGAATCAAAATCTAGCTGATTCAGATGCACAAATCGCATATGATCTTCGCAATGAACTCTATAACTTAGTACAGCAAGACCTCACTGATGATGAGATTTACCGCTTCATGTCTGGGCGATACGGAAACTTTGTTTTGTATGATCCACCATTAAACGCGGTAACGGCTATACTATGGCTCTTACCGCTTAGCTTGTTTTGTTTGAGCATTATCGTTATTGCTTTACGGCATCGATTCACTAAACCCGAAGAGGGCCATACTGATGCTGACTAGTGTTTTAATTTTTAGCTTAGTTTTTTCTTTATTTCTGCTGCTTGCCAATGGTGGCTTAACTTTGTTCAACCGACATCAGCGATCCAATGGTTGGTTGCTAATAAGCGTAATACTTTTGATTCCTAGCCTGGCTTTGTTCTTATACCTCCCGCAGGGTTTGTCTCTGGGCGGTGGTTTTGATTTGCGCTTATTAAGCCAGCTTAATTCACTCGATTTAGCATCCACTAACCAGCAAAGGCAGTCAAACTTACGCTCGATTGAGTCTCTTTTAACGCCGGTTTTACAACAAAAAGAACCGACAGACCAACATTTACAATTGCTTGCCGAAACGTATTCCTCACTTGATAGGCATGCCGCTGCAGTTGAGGTATACCAGCTTTTGGTGGAACGTTATCCCAATGATCCAATGACCTTGACCTTGCTTGCTCAGGCGATGTATTTGTCGATCAGTAGTCAGACGGCAGATGGCCGAGATCAACTCACTTACAACGATCAGCAAATGTCTGATCTGTTAGATCGAGCGCTGAGTATTGAGCCTGCGTTTGCTTTAGCACTGAGTCTTAAAGGCATGCAATCATTTAAACAACAGAGTTATAGACAGGCGATTGAATTTTGGACCAAGGCCTTAGGTCAGTACGGCACCAACAGCGCAGAAAGTATTAGTTTGCAGAAGGGTATTCAATTAGCACACGCCAAGCTGCCGCCACTAACCAGCCATAGTAAGCCAGTTTCTGCGATTATTCGTTTGCAGGTTTCGCTTAGCTCTGAACTGGCTAGTAGTCAGATACCCTCAACCACACCGGTATTTATTTTCGCGCTTGCCGCAGGAGAGGCTAGCATGCCTTTAGCGGCTAAAAAAATCAGTTTTGCGGATTTACCTGCTGAAGTATTGTTAACTGAACAGGATAAAATGGCAGCATCAAGTTTACTAGATCATCAGCAAGTTTTCGTTACAGCGCGCCTCGCGTTAAGCGGACAAGCATTAGCAAGGCCTGAAGATATACAGAGCCAGACCTTGGCGGTCAGTGTCAGTCATTCGATTGCCAGCGCGCCTGTCCATATATTGACAATAGGTCGTTAATTGCACAATATCCGTTGTCTATGCATTCCGCTATAAAATAGATTTTACATTAACTTTTCATGCCAAGTGACGGAATAATTTCCTCGCTTATTCGCAGTATCAAAATTGGTTAAAAAGTGCCGATTATTTTTCTCTGAAATACAGTTTTATAATTGTTATCAGCGCGTTATCGTTGCATCATAGTACACTTGTTGTATGACTATTACGCTTATTATTGACGTTGATAAAAATCAATATTGTGGGCTCTTTACCATAACACTTTTAAGAATGATTGATGTCTGCATGTGTCACTGGTAGTTGTTTTTCATGTAATCAATCAGCTTAATAATCGACCCTAAAAATCATAACTAATCGACGCTAGTCATCACTTAAGCAAAAGGAATTTTTTCTTTCATGCGCCTAAAAAATATTAAACTTGCTGGCTTTAAATCTTTTGTTGACCCGACTAATGTCCAGCTCGGTACCAATATGGTTGCTGTTATTGGTCCAAATGGCTGCGGCAAATCCAATATCATTGATGCTGTTCGCTGGGTGCTGGGTGAGTCATCGGCTAAGAATCTTCGTGGCGAGTCGATGGCGGACGTCATATTTAATGGCTCTAATGCTCGTAAGCCCGTTGGCCAAGCATCGATTGAGTTGGTTTTTGATAACAGTGATGGAACTCTCGGCGGTGAGTACGGCGCATTCACTGAGATTTCAGTTAAGAGAAAAGTGACGCGTGATGGCCAGTCACAGTACTTTATCAACGGTTCTAAAGCCCGCCGAAGAGACATCACCGATATTTTTTTAGGCACTGGCCTCGGTCCAAGAAGCTATGCAATTATTGAGCAGGGAATGATTTCCCGCCTGATTGAATCTAAGCCCGAAGAGCTTCGCGTCTTCGTTGAAGAGGCGGCGGGCATATCAAAATATAAAGAGCGCCGAAAGGAAACGGAAAAACGCATTCGTCACACTCGTGAAAACCTTGAACGTTTGACTGATCTAAGAGAAGAGCTCGATCGCCAGTTACAACGGTTAAAGCGTCAAGCTGCGGCAGCTGAAAAGTACAAAGCGTTTAAAGCTGATGAAAGAATTCTGACTGCACAGACTCAAACACTGCAATGGCAGCGTTTACAGGACCAATCCAGCGGCCAGCGTCAAGCCATCGCAGATTCTGAAATTGCCTTAGAGGCTTCAATCGCAGAGCAGCGCTCAATTGGCGCTCAAATTGAAATTTTTCGCGATGAGCATGTTGCCAAGAATGATGCTTTTAATACCGTTCAAGCCCAGTTCTATAACTTAGGTGCAGAAATCGCTCGAACAGAACAGTCTATTGCTCATCATGAACAGCGCGCCCAACAACTGGCTGATGATTTAGATGAGGCCATAAGGTCTGCCAGTGAAAACTCTCAACATCTGGCTGATGATAATGAAAAGTTACGCTTATGGACTGAGCAATTGTCAGCACTCGATCCTGAGCATGAAAAACTCAAACGTTCTGCAACCGATGCTTCTGAGCAACTGCATATAGCCGAGACGGCGATGCAAGCCTGGCAACAAGAATGGGACGCTTTTAATCATAGTGCTGCAGAGCCTCAAAAGAATGCAGAGGTTCAACGGTCTAAAATCGACCAAATTGAAGAATCATTACGTGGTCTTTCCAACCGCTTAGATCGAATGAATGATGAGCTCTCAGGTCTCGATACGGCTGAGTTAGAGGCGGATAAGACTCGCATTGAACAGCAGATCAATGAAAAGGATGCTAGTTTAAATGAGCTAGAGGCAACAATCACTGCAGGCAATCAACAGGTACTAGAAAAGCGCGAAGCTCAAAAGAATTTATCGTCTGAATTAGATTCAGCCCGAAGTATATTGCAGCAACAGCGTGGTAAAAATGCCTCGCTTGAGGCGTTGCAACAAGCATCTCAGAACGAGAAAGGTGAGGTCAATGAATGGCTATCACGTCAGCAACTTGATTCCGCCCCTCGGCTATTGGACACACTTGAAGTCCAGCATGGTTGGGAAACAGCGATTGAAACAGTGCTTGGAGAAACCTTGCAATCGGTTACTTTAAAAAGTTTAGACTCGGTTATCAATGAGCTTAGCAATCTTGACCAAAGTAACATTAGTTTCATTGAGCTTGATTCGAAGGTACAAGGATCTGCTAGTCAAATTCCATTGCCGTCTCTCACAGAAAAACTCAATAGTAGTGCGGCAAACGGTTTGCTGCATAATATTTTTGCTGCTGATAGCTTGACTCAGGCGGCTCAATACCGAGCTAAGCTCGGCTCTCACGATTCTATTGTGACTAAAGACGGGATTTGGCTGGGTGTAAATTGGTTGAAGGTTTTAAAACAGCAGGACAACAAATCAGGTGTCATTGAGCGACGCCAGCAATTACTGGATTTAGCAAATGAAATAAGCAGCAGTGAAAAGTCTATTGCTTCACTTGAGCAATCAATGGCACGCTCTGAACAGGAATTAATAGACGCAGAGCAAGCTAGAAACCAGTTACAGGCGGATAAAAGTCAGGGCGTCAAAGAGCTCGGTCAACTTCGTGCAGATATCAGTGCCCTTTTATCTAAAATTGAGCAAATTTCAACTCGTCACAGCCGAACGCTTAGCGAGATTCAACTGGCTGAAAGCAATCAGCAGCAGCAACGTTTGGCCTTGACTGAGGCTCGTCAGCATCTCAATGTTGCGATTGAATCAATGCAGAAGGTTGAAGAGCAAAGAGAGACGTTAATACTTTCACGGGACAGCGTAAGAGACACATTAACCAAAGCAAGAGATCTTTCTCAAGACGAGAGTCAAGCTTTACAGAGTGTGGCTCTCAAAACGGAAGGCTTGCGGGCGCAACTTAATTCAGTAACTAATACAGTCGAAAGACTGACAGCTCAAGTTGATCAACTTGAAGATAAGAAAGCCTCGCTTGCTCAAGCAAAACAAGACAGTATTGCGCCTATCGCTGCATTTAAAACAAGTTTAGACGAACAGTTAAAAAGTCGCGTTATCGTTGAAGGATCTTTATCTCAAGCAAGAATTGAAGTTGAAAACTTAGATCAAAGCATGCGTGAATCGGAGCAATTAAGGACAATTAATGAAGAGAAGACCCAAGTTATTCGCGCCGAACTAGAGCGGCTTCGAATCGATAGTCAAGAAATGTCAGTAAGAAGTAAAACGATTGTTGAGCAGTTAGAAGAAAGTGGTTTTAATTTAGAGGCGGTTAAAAGCCAGTTGCCAGAAGATGCTGATCTCGTTCAATGGCAAACTCAGCTTAAAGAACTGCAGGATAGCATTAATCGTTTAGGTGCTATCAACTTAGCCGCGATTGAAGAGTTTGAGACAGAGTCTGAAAGAAAAATATACTTAGATGCTCAAAACGAGGAGTTGGAGTCAGCATTAACCACGCTTGAATCGGCCATTCAGAAAATAGATCGAGAAACTCGGAGTTTATTTAAAGAAACGTTTGATTTGCTCAATGCTAGCTTGCAAGATTTATTTCCTAGGGTTTTCGGTGGTGGCACCGCATATCTTGAGATGACAGGCGAGGATTTGTTAGATACAGGAATTGCTATAATGGCAAGACCACCCGGTAAGCGAAATAGTACTATCCACCTTCTGTCAGGTGGGGAGAAGGCATTAACAGCTATCGCGCTTGTTTTTTCTATTTTTCAGCTCAATCCAGCACCTTTTTGTATGCTTGATGAGGTTGATGCGCCACTTGATGATGCCAATACTGCGCGTTATGCCAAGTTAATAAAAGAAATGTCTGACCGTGTTCAGTTTATATTCATTACGCACAATAAGATTACTATGGAAATGGCTGATCATTTAATGGGTGTCACTATGCATGAGCCAGGTTGTTCAAGGCTTGTCAGTGTTGATATCGATGAGGCTGTTGCATTGGCTGCGGTTTAATCCACGAGCAAGGTTTATTACTTTCGAGCACAATGACTTATAGGGGCGATAAGTTTTATGGAATTTTTATCTCAATTTGGCATGCGTGAATGGCTCATTGCTGGTGGATTAGTGCTAGTTCTTTCAGTACTCATTGATGGTTACCGTCGAATGCGTTCGGAGCGAAGAGATAATATAAAGCTTTCACTGGGTATGGGTGGTGGCTTTGATGAGGATGATCAATCTCCTGAGCTTCCTAATGGTGGGGCTCGCGTTATTAAGCGCACAGATCCTATCATCAGCGATCAAGGCGCTGACGACTTATTTTCAACGGCCCCAGAAACATCCACTGAATTAGAGCATGATCAGCAGGATTTTGACTCTTCTCTTGCAGCCGTGAGTGAAAGAGAGATTATTGTCATTCATGTTAGATCAAATTCTTCCGATGGATTCAATGGCAGTGACTTGCTCCAAGTGTTAATTGCTTGTGATATGCGCTATGGAGATAGAGATATTCTTCATCGTCATGAGCATGCGGACGGCAATGGAAGTTTGCAATTTAGTCTTGCGAATATGATCGAGCCAGGTACATTTAATATTGATGATATTAATACATTCCGTACACCAGGGGTGACTTTCTTTATGACCCTGCCAGGCCCTAAAGACCCTCTCACCGCCTTCGACTGTATGATCGAGACCGCTAATTGCTTAGTTAGTAACCTTGATGCAACTTTGCTCGATGAAGATCACACTGGGGCGACTCAAAAAAGTATCAAAGCTTACCGTTCGCGGGTGGCACAATTTTCGACTATGGCAGAAGGTGATACGGCTTAAGGATTAACGGCTTATTCTTACCCACATTTAGTTTTTCTGTTAGGGTTCTAAACATGGTTTCGCCTAAGTTAACTATTGCTGAGATACTTGCTGCTCCATTAGCATCTAGTGACGCTGCATTTAACACCAATACCCGCAATAGGCACTCTCAGTTAGTTGAATTGATTAACACCCATAACCACCGCTATCACGTCTTAGATGCGCCTATTATCCCTGATTCAGACTATGATAAATTGTTTAGACAGTTGCTTGATCTTGAAGAGAGCGTCCCACAACTGGCGACTGTTGACTCACCTAGCCAGCGCGTCGGTGCAACAGCCTTGGATCATTTTTCATCAGTAACACATAAGTTGGCAATGCTATCACTCGATAATGCCTTCAATGATGAAGAGTTAGCAGCTTTCGATAAGCGCTTAAAAGATCGCCTTACTGATGAATTAGTTAATATAGAGTATTTTTGTGAGCCTAAGCTTGATGGTGTGGCGGTTAGTATTACTTATATAGACGGTATTCTGCATACCGCAGCAACACGTGGCGATGGTAGTCAAGGCGAAAATATCACCACCAATGTTAAGACTATCAATAGCGTTCCTTTAAAGCTTCAGGGTGATAATTTTCCTTATCGGGTTGAGGTCAGGGGCGAAATTTACCTGCCTGATGCCGGCTTCAAAAAAATGAATCAAGCGGCTCAAGATAGGGGTGAAAAAACATTTGTCAATCCGCGTAATGCGGCTGCAGGTAGTTTGCGTCAATTAGACTCAAAAATTACTGCGACTAGACCGCTTATGATGTCTGCTTATGGTGTTGGTTATATTGAATACTCTGATCAGCAAGGTGTTTTACATGCTGGACCTAAGGGATACTTAAGTGATTCTCATAGCAAGAGTTTATCGCAATTAGCTGAATGGGGCTTCTTTATAAATCCAGAAATAAAAGCCGTTAAGGGTATTGATCAAGCGATAGAATACTGTCAGGCGCTGACTAATAAGCGTTCTTCATTAACTTATGAGATCGATGGCGTGGTGATTAAAGTTGATTCTTGTGCCCTACAGCAACAGCTGGGCTTTGTGTCAAGAGCACCGCGCTGGGCGATAGCCTACAAATTTCCAGCCGAAGAGGCTAGCACGACAATTAATGCAATAGAATGGCAAGTAGGTCGAACCGGCGCGTTAACGCCTGTGGCAAAACTGGCGCCAGTTTTTGTCGGCGGTGTTACCGTGAGTAATGCCACCCTTCATAATGTCGATGAAATTACTCGGCTTGATGTCAGGCCTGACGACACAGTCGTTATTCGACGAGCAGGTGATGTAATACCTCAGGTTGCCAAGGTCATTCACGATTTGCGGCCCTCGGGCAGTGAGCCCATAGTATTGCCAATTCATTGTCCAGAGTGTGGTTCTGATGTATCTAGAGTAAGCGGGGAGGCAGTGATTCGCTGTACAGCAGGACAGCTGTGTCCAGCCCAACTGAAAGAAGCAATTAAACACTATGTATCTCGTAAAGCGATGGATATTGAAGGTTTTGGCGATAAGATTATTGATCAACTGGTTGATCAAAAGTATGTTCTATCTGCCGTTGATCTCTACAGTTTGTCTCAGTCGCAACTGGCTGGCCTCGATCGTCTTGCTGATAAATCTGCGGCGAATTTGTTAGCAGCTTTAGATGCGAGCAAATCGACAACCTTGGCACGATTTATTTACAGTTTGGGTGTTCGTGAGGTCGGGCAGGCAACGGCTAAGAATTTAGCCAATGCATTTGGGAGCTTGGAATTGCTTATTGAGAGCGTCGTCGCTGCGAGAGATAAAAATTTAAGTGCAATTGAACGCTTAATCGAAATTGATGATATTGGGCCTATTGTCGCTCAACATATCTTTAGTTATTTTAATAACCCACGAAATCTTAAGCTAATAGAGCAGTTACAGTCCGTTGGTATAAGTTGGCAGGATATTCCAATTAATCAAGGACAAGCCTTGGCCTTGAGCGGCCAAACATGGGTGTTGACTGGTAAACTCATCTCTATGTCGCGTGATCAAGTCAAAGAAAAGCTGGAGTCCTTGGGCGCCAAGGTGTCGGGTAGCGTATCCAGAAACACGCATTGTTTAATAGCAGGCGAGGCGGCAGGTTCTAAAAGAACTATGGCAGAAGCGTTAGGTATTACTATCATCGATGAGGCCGCATTTATAGCAAGGTTTATTGATTAAACGCTACTTGTTAAATGAATCGATTTGTTACATCTTCGTTTAACCCGTTTCATTACTCTAGATGTAGCGTATTAATGAATGTTATCAAACCTTAAGTTTACGATCATTCATCACAAAAATTAAACTCTTCTCCATAAACAGTTCCAGCCAAGATACTATCTGCAATGACTTCTCGTAACGACTTATTGGTAGACCAGGGTGCCAATAACTGACTGCTAAACGATCTTGAGTTACATACCTGCTTTATTGATGCCAATAATGTCTCATCATGCCTTCCTATATCGACCTCTCTCCCATTGGAAAAAAAGGTAAATGTAGGACCGTTTGCATTTGCTTCGATGTAGTGAAACCTCGCAGCAGAAGAACGTATGAGTAAAGCGTCAATAGCCATGAGTTGATTCCAGATTGTCTCAACCTCTTGGTCAGATGCAAGCTGTGTTTCGCTCTCCATTGCAGAGCGTTTAGGCAGTGTGGCCCAACAACCTAGCCATTTTGACAAGCGTTTTTCATCATCCATCAAAGAAGTAATTTGTGCTTTGAATAGTGCAATGGTGGTTGGATCAATTGCACCGTTAGCACTGTCATTAAGAGCGACTAATGGTGCTCGTAGTCGTTCGTCTTCTGTTAACTGCGTCTGTAAAAAAGTAGCAAAGTCGTCAACGAGATCACTCAATGCGGGTGACCGAAAGCCTACCGAATACGTCATGCATTTATTGTCTAGCGACGTGCCTAAGTGACTGAGATAAGGCGGAACATACAATATATCGCCAGGCTCTAAGATATAGCTTGTTTGACATTCAAAGTTAGGCAACTGCATGAGCCCATTTAGATTGTTGAGGATGGTCTCACTATCGCAAACTTGACCGAGTTGCCATTCCCTTTGACCTTGCCCTTGAACTAGAAATACATTGTAACGATCGAAATGAGGACCTACGCCACCCCCTTTAGTGGCAAAGCTAACCATTACGTCGTCAATTTGCCAGCTAGGAATGAATGTAAAGTAATCCAATAAAATAGCTAATGAGGAAACATGGTTATCGACTGCCTGTACTAACAGACTCCAATGTGAGTCGCCTAAAGCGTTATATCGTGACTCTTCGAAGGGGCCATGCTCTAATTGCCAGCTTTGAGTTTCTGTCTGAGTGACAATGCGCGATTCAATTTCCTCTTCAAGCGATAAGCCAGCAAGCTCGTCAGGGGTGATTGGATTTTCCCAATCAGGCAGTCCCTGTCGAATTAATAGCGGTTTTTTTTGCCAATACTCATTGATAAAGGTATTGAGATCAAATTGTGCTAATTGGCGGAGTGGTTGTTTCATCATGTCATCATCTAATTCAATATCAAAACTCGATTCTAAGGTTTAAGCGACACATCAAACAATGGAATTAATACGCGGAGGGACGTTTTAAGACGCTATGTAGCACCTTACCTGACCCAAATTAGACAGTGAATTCAGTAAATAACCACTGTGAAATCGCTGGCTGCCCAACGGGTGGCTTCATGCTATTGGCCGGGCCAAAGGTATCCAGTACTTGAGCTTCCGTCATGCCTTGATACGTAACAGTTATCTGGATTGAGGGCGAAAGGGCGGTTGCTAGTGGAATTGAGATGACCTCTGCTTGACTTGGATAAAAAACCAGCAGAAGAGATTGCATGAGAATAGCAGTTAACTTATGTTGTTTAGAAAGCGTCAGCATTAATCTTGCTATCAATATTAATCAATAAGTTCTTTTTTCATCCGTTGTTGTTTAGCTTGTACTTGCATAATATGCCTTGATATGAGTTTTTCATCGACATCGCTAAGCTGTTTAAACTGGCAAGAAATACGAAAGCTATTGTCATCTAGCTCTTGGCAGGCGACAACCTTTACATAAGCTGCAATCCCCGTCATCTTTTCGTTAAACCATATTTTTATCGCATAATGTTGGTCAATTTCTAATGGGGCATTCGATTGAAAGCCAATACCGCCTTCACTAAGGTCAACCGCAATATTATTAGCGTGTTCTGATACAATTTGCTTGGCAATAACAGCAGCTACCGTTTCAATTTTTTTGTTAACAGATAAAAAATAAGCTGAGATTTCGGGTGACTTGTCGTGGATATTCCTCAGGAGTAAGGCATTTTCACTGTCAATCGATTGAATATTACGCATTAAAGAAAAGCTTTCTGAACTAGGGAAGCAAGCCTCAGCCACTTGAGAAAGCAGATCTTGCTCATTAACAGCCATGATATCTAAGATAGCGGTATCATCCACTCGAAATAACTGACGACGATCACTGACAGCTTCCACAATACTTGCTCTCCTAATCAATAAAAACAGGGCTCATACCCTATAAATATACTTACGCTGGGTTGTTTTTAGTTTAGTATACTAAGCTTAATTAATCATGAAGAGTGATGGCTATTCTCAGTTTTTGTTGTATCTACTTCACAAATCGACAATAAACTCTTAAAGCAGCTTTAATATTGACTGATATTCATACAGCCACACTATCAATAAAGTTCAATGCAAGCACTTTTATGACACGATCACAACCACAGCGAGGTACAACGAGTTCACTGCCTTTCATTGCACTGATCGCGTTTCGATATGTGACGTTCAAACAGCGTGGCCCTGGTTCGAGTTTCCTTACTTGGGTCTCATTATTAGGCTTAGTGCTCAGTGTAGCTACATTGATCATTGTTATTAGTGTGATGAACGGTTTTGAAACCGAGCTTCAAAACCGTCTACTTTCATTAATTCCAGACGCTAAGATTTATTTTAATGACAAAGATCGCGCTGAGATTAATCAGAATGCTTTAATTCAGTGGCAGGATTTGCGTGACGATATTCTCACTCAGGATGGCATTCTTGCCGCAGCGCCTTTTATTGAGCAAACAGCTATTGTTAATAAGGACGGACGATTTCAAGTCGTTGAGTTGCTAGCTTTTGATTATACCCTAGATGTAGATCTAACAGGCATTGAGAACTATATTATTGCAGGTGATGCCAGCGCTTTACAAGAGCAAAAATACGGGATTGTTATCGGTCGTCTTCTTGCTCGACAGCTAGGCCTTACAGTAGGCGATAGCTTACAGTTGGTATTGCCTAAAATCACTATTACACCTGCGGGTGTCGTCATGCGAGAAAAACGATTTTTCGTTAGCGCCATCTTTGAAGTAGGGGCTGAAGCTGATCAAAACTTAGTTTTAATTAGCTTGCTTGCCGGGCAAAAATTATTGGCTAGGGGTGCTTCTGTCGATGGTTTAAGGCTTGAGCTCGTTGATCGTTTTAACATACAAAATAAGCTTGATAATACATTATTTCAGCTTGTGCAAACTAATCCTAAGTATCATTCGTTGTCAGCTTTGGATTGGCGCAATGACCAACGAAGCTTATTTACAGCCATTGCAATGGAAAAAATAATTATTTTTGTGTTATTACTAGCCGTAGTAGGGATTGCAGCATTCAACATTGTGTCAATTGTGCTTATGAGTGTCATGGATAAATACAGTGATATTGCTGTGTTAAAAACCATGGGTGCAAATACTACTGAAATCCGAAATATATTTTTACTGCAAGGGATGCTCATCGCGTCAATTGGAACTACACTCGGCGCATTGTTAGGTTTACTTATCGCGCCAAATGCTGGGTTGATAGTATCGTCTATAGAACACTTATTTAATTGGCAGTTATTCGATCCAAGCGTTTTTTATATCTCCCATTTACCCTCTGAAATTAGATTGGCAGAAATATTTATCACGGTCTTTTCTGCATTGTTAATTAGCCTCCTTGCGTCAATTTATCCGGCCCAAAAGGCGGCTTCAATACCACCAGCGGCTGCACTTTCATATGAGTTTTAGTCGAGTGGCAAAAAGGATGCATCAATGACTGATCAGGTTGATATAAAGACTAAGAAAAGGGATGAGCTCGCCGTAGATCGCTCAATCTTAAAATGCAGTAACTTATCCAAGTATTATCTTCAAGGTGATAGTCGTCTTAAGGTTTTAGAGTCTATCTTTTTTGATGTGAAACAGGCTGAGAAAGTGGCAATTGTTGGTGCATCTGGATCGGGTAAGAGTACTTTATTAAACCTATTGGCTGGTTTAGATGCGCCTTCGAGTGGAACCGTATCTCTCGTCGATAAAGATTTATCCACGCTTACTGACAATGACTTAAGTCAATTGAGAAATAAGCACTTAGGTTTTGTTTACCAGTTTCATCATTTATTGGCTGAATTTAGCGCGCTAGAAAATGTTATGTTCCCCTTGTTGATCGGCAAAGTTCCTCGAAACGTCGCTAGAAGCGAGGCAGCGGCCGTTCTTGCTTCCGTTGGCTTAAGCGACCGTTTACATCATCGTCCTGCTGAATTGTCGGGTGGCGAACGTCAACGAGTGGCAATAGCCCGCGCGCTATCAAATCAGCCTAGCTGCATTTTAATGGATGAACCAACGGGTAATCTTGATAAGCAGGCCTCTAGTGATATTCAACAACTCATCCAATTGGTGACAGACCAGCAAAAAACGAGTTTTATTATTGTCACCCATGATGAACGTGTGACACAAGATTTAGACAAGGTTTACCAACTTGATGCGGGTAATTTGGTGCAAGTGTGAAGTTTATATTGGGACAGTATCCGATAATCAATCAATGGTGGTTGGCTTGGCGTTTTTTTGCTGGGTCAAGTACGGGTTCGCTAGTCAAGTTTATTTCGCGAATATCCATGTTTGGCCTGGCTCTAGCAATTGCTATATTAATGCTTGTTTTATCAGTTATGAATGGTTTCGAAAAAGAATTTCGTGACCGTATTCTTGAGTTAGCGCCTCACGCAACCCTCTGGTATGACTCACCGGTTGTGCCTTCAAACTCGCTGATTGAGCAACTTGATGCTTCACCTTTTATTAAGAAAGCGCAATATGTCGTTGAATTTAAAGCATTGGCTGTCGCCAATAATCAAACTCAGCCCATGTTAATAAAGGGTTTAGCTGGGCAAGCTGTTGATGATCTTTTTACTAAATTCTTGCCAAGTGAAAAGGGTTCTGCCTCGTCGATAAACGTTGACAACTTTCGGTTTAGCTCCACCCAAAAAGAAATTTTAATAGGCTCTTCGCTCGCTGATAAGTTATCTTTGTCAGCAGGTCAGTCGGTTCGATTAATGTTGCTCCATCAGTCTGCAGATAAGCAGCATCCATCTATAGATGCGGTGAAAAGCCACTCATTTCGTGTTCGCAATATTTTTACAACTGGCACTGAAATTGATCAGCATCTTGCAGTTATTGATATCCATCAGTCAGCAGCGGTTCTAGATCATGCGGGTTTCGTTCAGGGTGTTGAGCTTCAATTTTACGACTTATTCAATGCACGTTCTCTTGCCTACAGAACAGCTCTAAATTTTGATTTGGCGGTTAGAGTTTCAGACTGGACACAGTCTTTCGGTAATTTATATGCCGCCATTAAATTATCAAGAGAATTGGTCGTGCTTCTCATTGGTAGTATTATTACTGTTGCTTGTTTTAATGTATTTGTTACCTTAGCTATGGTCGTTAAACAAAAAACAAAATCCATTGCAATCCTCAGAACGATGGGTCTTAAGCGGCATCAAGTGATAGGCATTTTTATATTTCAGGGCTTAATGATTACTTTCTTTGCTTGTCTCATGGGTGGCTTATTGGGGTTTTTGCTCACAAAAAATATAGCAATTATTGTTCCTTACGTTGAGTTTTTTCTTGATTTCGAGCTTCTTAATACCGAAATATACCCTATTAATTATCTTCCTACTGATATTAAAACAAATGATTATTTATTGATATGCACAGTAACTACATTAATGACTTTACTGGCAACGATAATTCCCGCCTTTAAAGCCAGTACGATTCAGCCAGCGAGAGCGCTACGTTATTTTTGATTAGTAAACTTCGAATCCGTTATCGTAATGGTGAGTGGTGCGTTCCTTTTTGTATAAAATACAAGCCGCGGCATATATGGCAGAGTGCAGACAATATAGATACCTGTTATGAGCGCTTAAATTAGCTATAATGAAATAAATATTGCTAATCTTTTGGGTTTATCGATGTCACTGAGTAAACGACAAGCTGAGCGCTTAATCACAGGGCTTTGGTATTATAAAAGTCCTTTGGGCTTCTTGTTTTCCATCTTGTTTATGCCCCTAAGTATTCTTTACTGGCTTATCACCTATTGTTTTCGCATTATACACGAGAGAATGCGCTCGTCTTCATTGGTGCTCAAAGAACAATCATTACCAGTTATTGTTGTTGGTAACATATCTGTGGGCGGGACTGGAAAGACACCAATCATTATTAATTTAGCTAAACAGCTAATTGACGCCGGCTATCAACCCGCGATTATTAGTCGAGGCTATGGTGGAATTGCGTCAGGTCAGAAAAATTCTGTAACCTCTGTTTTTTCGGATAGCGACCCTGGCTACTGTGGTGAAGAGCCTGTTCTTATTGCTCAATCGCTTAAAAACGTCCCTGTCATCATCTCAGCGAGTCGAGCGTCTGCCTATTTGCATGTTGTCAATACATTACCCTGTAATGTTGTGCTTAGTGATGATGGTTTGCAGCATTACCAGCTGCCTAGGTCTATTGAAATTGCAGTGATTGACTCAAAGCAGGGTCTAGGTAACGGACTGCTAATCCCTTCAGGTCCATTAAGAGAGCGGGTTTCACGACTGAAAAAAGTGGACCATATTATTGTAACTGGCTCTGGCCAGTTTAATACTATAGAGCGGTTAAACCAATTTTCAAAAAAGTCTTCAAACGTTATTACCTGTATCGACGCAATGCGAGAAATAGAACCTTCTGGGCATACCTTATCATATTCATCAATTGATAAAATTCGTGAAAGATTGATTAATTTTTCTACCCTTCACATGGTGGCAGGGATTGGAAATCCAGATAAGTTTTTTACTACTGTTGGTAATATTTTTTTGGCGAGTAAGTCGATGCCTGAATTGTTGAGGCACGATTACAATGACCACCACCGCTATACATTAAAGGATGCGCATGCACTTGATGCAATAGCACGAGATGAAGCTATCATTGTCACAGCAAAAGATGCGGTCAAGCTTCAGGCGCTTGACTATTATTTTCAAGCTAAATTTTTTGTCATTGATATTGAAATAGCGCTTGATACAGTTATAACGAAGGCTATTATCAATAGGCTTAATCAAAAGTGAGGATATAAACTTGTCTTTTTCTATTATCATACCTTCGCGGTTTGGTTCAACGAGGCTTCCTGGAAAACCTCTGGTCGATATTGCAGGTAAGCCTATGATCCAATGGGTATATGAGCGCTCGATACAAAGCGAAGCAGAAAAAGTGATCATTGCAACCGATGATCAAAGAGTTGCGAATGCTTGTCATAAATTTTCAGCCAATGTTGTGCTGACTTCGGCAGACCATTTATCAGGTACTGATAGGCTGCAAGAAGTTGTGCGTGGGCAATCATTTCAAGATGATCATGTGGTTGTTAACGTCCAAGGTGATGAGCCGCTTATTCCTCCTGAGGTAATAAATCAAGTCGCCAAAAATTTAGTTCACTATAAATCAGCGGGAATATCGACACTCTGTGAGAAAATTGGCAATGCGGCGGATTTATTCAATCCAAACAATGTTAAAGTTGTACGTGATGCTAATGATAAGGCTTTATATTTTTCAAGAGCAGCGGTTCCATGGAGCCGCGAATGGCCCTCAGCAGATGACCGTTCACCAGTCGCGCTTAAGTCAAGAGAGGCTATATTTCTCAATAGCGACTTTTATTGGTATCGGCATATCGGTATCTATGCCTACCGCGTAAGTATTCTAAATCAGTTCGTTCAGTGGCCCGTTACCAGCAATGAACGTAATGAATCATTAGAACAGCTACGTGCATTAGATAACGGCGTCACCATCCACTGCCAAGAAGCTGTTGCTAATGTTCCTGTTGGCGTTGACACCCAAGACGACCTGGTTAAGGTGAGGGCATTATTACAATGAACCGATCCGTTTTGTTTGTTTGCTTAGGAAATATATGCCGTTCACCAACCGCGCATGGCGTTTTTGAACAATTACTTAGGGATGCAGGGCAGTCAAATTCAATAAAGGTTGACTCCTGCGGTACCGGTGATTGGCATCTTGATCATGCACCAGACAGACGAGCGCAATTAACAGCTAAGCAGCATGGTTTTAATCTTTCACACTTGCGATCTAGACTTATTTGTCAAGATGATTTTCGTGATTTTGATTATATTCTTGCGATGGATAATAATAATTTACGCGATATCTTAGCGCTATGCCCAGACCAATATAAAAATAAGTGCCAACTTTTTTTAAATTTTGCAAAGGAGCTTGGCTTTCAAGAGGTGCCTGATCCTTACTACGGTGGTGATGATGGATTTGAAGACATCTTAACTATGATCAAAGTCGCAAGTCAAAATTTGCTTCAAGAGATTTTGGTTAACATATAGATGGATACTGACTTAAATTCTTGCATGATACAACGCCATGTTGATTTAACCGAGGCTAATTCACTAAGATTGTCGTCATCTGCCGCAGCTAAAATTACGATTAAGTCTATCGACGATCTTCACACTGCATTTCAATTTCATCGAAGAGAGAAACTTCCCTTACGGCCACTTGGCGATGGAAGCAATGTCATACTTAGCAGTTTTATTAATGCTTGCATTTTAGATATAGCCATTAAAGGAATTGAGGTGGTGCATGAAGATGATGATAATGTATGGGTCAAGGTCGGTGCAGGTGAAAATTGGCATGAATGGGTTTCATATACTCTATCTAATAACTGGTTTGGACTTGAAAATTTGGCGCTTATTCCTGGTAGAGTAGGTGCATCACCGATACAAAACATTGGCGCTTATGGTGTTGAGGTTGCGTCATATATAGACAGTGTACAATTTATTGATCTTCACCCTAGCATTAACCATCTCGATACTGTGAAAAATTATAATAACGAACAATGCCAATTTTCCTATAGAAATAGTATATTTAAAGAAAAAAACAATCATCGACTCATAGTGGCAGTTACTTTTCGTTTGGCAAAAAGCTTTAAAGCCCAATTAAACTATCCCGCACTCAGTCATGCACTTGATAAACTGCAGCTATCATCCCTAAAAGCTGATGATATTTTTTCTTCTGTTGTAAACTTACGTAATAGCAAATTACCTGATCCTTATAAAATACCCAACGCAGGAAGTTTTTTTAAGAATATTGAAGTGGGCAGCTCAACATTAAATCGATTGTTGACGAAGTACAGCTCCATGCCATATTTTTCTTTACCGAGCGCAGATGATAAGCCTCTGTTCAAAATTCCTTCTGCATGGCTAATTGAGTATTGCGGCTATAAGGGAAGACGTGAAGGGTGCCTAGCTATGCATGCAAAGCAGGCCTTAGTATTAATAAATCTTGCGAAAGTTAAAAACGGTGAAAGTGTATCAGAAGCAGATGTGTTAAAATTTTCTACTGGTATTGTTCATTCAGTTTATCAAGAATTTGGCTTGTCTTTAGAAATTGAACCGCAAAAGATTAATGAATAACCTATTTAAAATATCTTTTAATGCCAGTTTGATTGATGATTCTTGTTGAAATTTCTTCAATGCTTATATCGGTTGTATCAATCATAGGAATTTTATACTGTTCGAACATTGTCATTGCCTCTTCAACTTCTCTTTTGCACTGTCGCGCTGAGCTATAATTACTTTCCTCCAAGCGCTCACTTCTTATAGAGCTTAGTCTAACGGGTTCAATGGTCAGTCCAAAAAGTTTTTCTTGATGCTGTTTTAATATTTGAGGCAAGTCAGTTGAAGCTAAATCGTCTTCCGTTAACGGATAATTTGCGGCGTAGATGCCAAATTGTAAGGCTAAATATAAGCAGGTAGGTGTTTTTCCTGACCGTGAAACACCTATCAAAATAACATCAGCATCACTGTATCGGTTAAGCCTGCCACCATCATCATTATTTAGAGCAAAATGAATTGCTTCAATACGCCGATTATAACGATCATTCTCTGTGGCTATCTTGGGTCGACCAATATTATAGCTGCTGGGTGCATTAAGAGCCTTCTCAAGGGGAGCTAAAAAAGTATTAATGACATCAACGCAGAAGCCATTCGAAGAGAGTATTATGTCACGCAAATTTTGGCTGATTAAGGTTTCAAATATAATCGGTGCCTTCCCATCTTCACTAGCAGCACGATTTATTTGCTCAACCGCATAGATAGCTTTTTTTTCGGAGTCGATAAAGGGTAGTGAGTGTCGGTTAAAATCGATCTCTTTAAAATGTGACAATAGGCTTTCGCCCATGACTTCAGCAGTAATACCAGTACTATCTGAAATAAAGAACGCAGTTCGTTTCATTATTGCTCACCAGCTATTCAATATTTATTTGAATCAATAGAAAATAAATGCGTCCTACCGTCTTATATTAAGGTAAACTTAATATCTTATCCAGTGTCTTTATTTTACACTTATTAATACCGTTCCGTAATGGATGTTGCTTGTTCAATTTTAGGGGTTTCATTGAATGTCAGATCATATTTTATGGTTTAACCAGCTAGGAATGAATGATCTCAGCCTTGTTGGCGGTAAAAATGCTTCGCTTGGTGAGATGATCAGTGCTTTGTACAGTAGCGGCGTTAATGTTCCTGATGGTTTTGCTACCAGTTCGCTCGCGTTTACCTCCTTTTTAGAAGCGAATCATCTTGATAATAAAATACAAGATATACTCATTAATCTTAACGTCGGTGATGTCAAAGCATTAGCCGAAGCCGGTAAAACGATACGACAGTGGGTTAACGATGCAACATTTTCAAGTCGATTTGTACTTGAAGTAGAGGATGCTTATCGCCAGCTACAAGCGGGTAACAAGGGTCTGAGCATGGCAGTTCGTTCATCGGCTACCGCAGAAGATCTGCCCGATGCTTCTTTTGCTGGTCAGCAAGAGACATTCTTAAATATTAAAGGCTCGGATAATGTGCTCGAAGCAATTAAGCAAGTCTATGCATCTCTATTTAATGATCGCGCTATCGCCTATCGTGTTCATCAAGGATTCGATCATCATGATGTTGCCATTAGTGCCGGCGTTCAACGCATGGTCCGTTCTGAAACGGCTTGCTCGGGCGTAATGTTTACCCTAGATACAGAGTCAGGTTTTGATGGAGTTATTTTTATCACCGCGGCCTATGGATTGGGTGAAACTGTGGTGCAAGGTGCTGTTAATCCTGATGAGTTTTATGTCTCTAAAACGGCTTTACAAAAAAATAAGTCAGCCATTTTGCGTCGAAATTTAGGCAGTAAAGCCATAAAAATGATTCACGATGAGCAAGGGTCAACCGATCATTCTGTGACTACGGTTGACGTTAGTGACGCGCAACGACAGTCATTCTGCTTGACTGACGAAGAAATCAATGAGCTCGCCAAACAAGCTCTAATTATTGAAGAGCATTATCAGTGTCCGATGGATATTGAATGGGCGAAAGATGGTGACGATGGCCGTATCTATATCGTACAAGCAAGACCAGAAACGGTAAAAAGCAGGCAGGGACTTTCAACTATAGAACGCTACTTGTTACAAGAAAAAGGTAATATATTAGTCGAAGGTAGAAGCGTTGGGCAACGTATAGGCGCAGGCCAAGTTCGCATTATTGATAATATAAATGAAATGGATCAGGTGCAGGATGGAGACGTCTTAGTCACAGATATGACAGATCCTGATTGGGAACCCGTAATGAAAAAAGCGGCGGCGATTGTTACTAATCGTGGTGGCAGAACCTGTCACGCCGCAATTATAGCACGAGAACTAGGCATTCCAGCAGTAGTCGGTTGTATTGATGCTACAGATAAACTCAGCGATCGTGAATGGGTAACGGTGAGTTGTGCGGAAGGTGACAACGGCATTATTTATCAAGGCAAGCTTGATTTTTCAGTTAAACGTAATGACATTGCCTCCATGCCGCCAATTCCTTTTAAAATTATGCTTAACGTTGGCAATCCTGATAGAGCTTTTGCATTTCAATCATTGCCCAATGATGGTGTAGGTCTAGCTCGGCTTGAATTTATTATTAATCGTATGATAGGGATACATCCTAAGGCATTACTTAATTATGAGGAGCTAGATAAAGATTTACAGATGAATATTAGTCGGCGCATAGCAGGATATAGTAGCCCGATTGATTTTTATGTTGAGAAGTTATCAGAAGGTATTGCAACTATTGCTGCGGCTTTTCACCCTAAGCGCGTTATCGTCAGAATGTCTGATTTTAAATCGAATGAATACGCACACCTTGTTGGTGGAGCTTTGTATGAACCTGACGAAGAAAACCCTATGATCGGTTTTAGAGGCGCTTCTCGTTATATTAAGCCAAGTTTCCTCGATTGTTTCGCATTAGAGTGTAAAGCTATAAAGAAAGTTAGAGAGGAAATGGGGTTTGAGAATGTCGAGGTGATGATTCCATTCGTTCGGACTCCAGGTGAAGCTAAGCAAGTCTCTGATTTGTTATCTCTACACCAGCTTAATCGTGGGGAGCACGGTTTAAAGCTCATAATGATGTGTGAATTACCAGCCAATGCCTTAATAGCGGAACAATTTTTAAAGTATTTTGATGGTTACTCTATTGGTTCTAACGACTTAACTCAACTGACGTTAGGATTAGATCGCGACTCGGCTTTAGTCGCACATCTATTCGATGAGCGCAATGATGCAGTCAAAGCCTTACTCAGCAAGGCTATTCAAAGTTGTAAGAAAATGGACCGCTACGTAGGCATTTGTGGCCAAGGCCCTTCGGACCACCCAGATTTTGCTCACTGGCTTATGGGGCAGGGTATTGATAGCGTTTCTTTAAATCCAGACAGCGTTTTAGATACATGGATGTTTCTTGCAGATAGTTAGTCAAGGCCTACTAATAAGCCCCAAACAGTCCGTAGCTGCCAGTAAAGGTAACCGCTTTTTGCTTAATATCGTTATTGCTTGTGTAGATTGTGGCATCCAGCTGAATTTTTGCCTTGCCTTTTGAGCTGTAGAGGTCGACAAAACCTTGCCAAATGGATTCATCGTCTAGTCGGCAAGTCGCGATGATCGCTTCATCGGTTACTGGTAGCAAATAATCAATACTGGCTTTGGTTACCACAATGTTGGGCACACCAATTGGCTCAATGCGCGTATGTAGACAGCGAAGATAGAACCAACTCCAGCAACTCATAACGGCTAGGCAATATAAGCTACCACCGAAGGCGGTGCCCTTATCGTTGTTATTAAGAGCGAGCGGGGCACTTAGGCTTAATTGCTGGCCATCAAATTGAATTGCACTGATGTTCATAGCTCTGCCTAGCGGTAAATGGTCCACAACGAATGATTCTAATTTATTGATAAGCTCATCTTGTACAGTTTTGCTTATAAAATAATTTGTGTTCATTAAACGCTCTAATTCGATTTTTATCGAAGCTCTAATCGATTTCTAATGAATCATTAGCTTGACGGCATGACACCATGGTGGTCGTTGTAGTGTCTAGAACTGTTTGATTATTTTGATTAATAACTAAAGTTTTAAAGCTGACGATACCAATGCCTGGTCGTGATTTTGATAGTCGTTTTTCATAAGCATGCGATGAAAAGTAGAGGGTATCGCCGACACGCATAGGATTAGGCATAGAAAACTGCGTCGAAAGATTGGCTAGTACAGCGTAATGAACGGGATTACGGCTGATAACTTTGCTTAAAACGGCCATCATATGGATAGAAGAGCCGGTTAAACCACCGTAAATAGATTCTTTTGCCGCTTGCTCGTCAGTGTGGAAGGGCTGGGGATCCCATTCTTTCGCAAATGCAACCACTTCATTTTTACTTACATGATAGCTGCCCAGTTGTCGTTCAACATCTAGCTCAATATCTTCAAAATAAACCTGAGTCATAGTATTAGTTTGTTAGTTTAACCCATTGTTCTAACGGTTTGTAAAATTTACTTAACCGCAGGCGACTCAAGGGTCTCAATTTTCGGTAGAATAGCAATCTCTTTATTGTCTATTCCCTCTATTTGTTGTTTCTGAATTAGCTTATATTTTTCTCTTGTTCTCTGATCAGCCACTTCAAGATCATCAATGATCGTGGGCTTTATAAATACCATAAGATTTTGCTTGCTGATTGTTTCAGATGTCCCTCGAAACAGGGCGCCCAATAAAGGGATGTCACCTAGGATTGGGATTTTGGTTTTATTTACAGTTTTAGATTCTTCGATTAAGCCGCCTAACACTAAAATCCTACCGTTTTCTATTAAGACATTGGTTTTAATACTTCGCTTGTTGGTGCTAATACCTTCACTACTAATTTGAGTTTCTGTAACCGATTCAACTTCCTGATCAATCTCAAGAGTAATTGTGCCTGCCTTGCTTATTTTTGGGGTAATCTTTAGGGTGATGCCGACATCTTCACGCTGTATTGTTCGGTAAGGTATGGCATAACTTGAGTTGACATTATTAGTGCTACCCGTCAACCGACTTCCAGTTACAAAAGGAACGGTTTTACCTACCAACATTTGTGCTTCTTCATTATCGATAGTAATAATTGATGGGGTTGATAGAACATTATTTCTACTGTCCGTCTTTATCATTTTCAATAAACCACGAATATCAGCATCTTTAAAAAATCCAAGATTCAAACCGTCTTGATTCAAAAGAGTAGAGGGATTATTCTGCACATTTGCAGGGGTATTACTTGTACTCGATAAAAAGTTTCCACTGACTAAAGACTGCGAGTCGGCGTTGTTAGTCCAAAATACCTCTAGCTCCTTAGTGAATGCTTCCGAAACTTCAACAATTATCGCCTCTATCAATACTTGTGATCGCTTGACATCGAGTTTTGTTATGACTTTTTCTAGTGAGGTGATTATGGATGGCGGGGCAGTTATGACTAAGGCATTGGTAGTTGTTGATGCTTGAATTTTTACTTCACTATTATCAGGAGTGATTTCTTGACTTCCTTGGATACTTTGAGCAACAGAGGATAAAAGAGGCTCAATATCCTCTGCATTGATATAATTAAGAAAGATTACCTTGGTATTTCCATTACCTTGAAGAGGCCTATCTAGTTGCGCTATGAGATTTTCGACAGCTTCTTGACGATCACCTGCACCTGCAAGTAGGATACTGTTACTCCTAATGTCTACAGCCACTTGAATAATTCCGGTTTTAGTCTCTTTAATTAAAGACTGTAATAATTTTACAATATCTTCAGCAGATGCATGTTTAATAGCAATAACCTTTATTGTCAGATCACCCGAAACATCTAAGTGCCTAATTAGCTCTGAAAGACGATTAATATTATTTGCACGATCAGCAATAATAATACTGCTACTCTCTGGAAGTGCTGCGAGATGCCCAGCTTGAGGAACGAGCGGACGGAGTGTCGATACAATTTTTTCAGGACTTAAATTATTAATTTTAATAATATGAATGACTAACTCAGAATTATCAGCTTTAGTGTCACTGAACTGCTCTATAATAGGGATACCAGCAGAACGAGCTTGAGCATTAGGCAAAATCTTAATATTGTTACCCGATTGAACAGCTGCAAATCCATGAACATCGAGCATAGTTAAGAAAACTTGATAAGCTTCAGATAAAGTCATCGATTGATTTGAGTAAACAATCACACGACCTTTTACACGAGGGTCGACAATAAAATTCTTTTTGGTTTGTTCGCCCATCCATTGGATAACTTGTTTAATGTCAACATTGTTCATGTTGATCTTAAGTTTTTTCTCAGAATTAACAGCAAGCTGATCATTAGAGATTTGTGGTGGGAATTGAGCTGTTGCAGATGAATAAAAGCCCACCGATATGGAAAAAAATATCGCGTTGAGCAAAAGCGAGAAATTCATGCCAAGGTAAGCAGTAGAGCCCGATTTTAATTGCCGTATGATGAAGTTTAAGAGCGAAACGTTACTCAAAATAAAATACTCACAATCTTTTACCTAAAGCAGAAATTATAAAAAAGAGAGCTGCAAGAATTCAATCAGTTATAGCGACCGATTAAATCAATGATTCAATTATAGCACCTAAATACTCAAGTTATTATGTGCTAAATGTGGCTTCTATGCGCTGAAGGCTTTCATACCTTAGCTAATAATGATGAAGGGTGGTCGTGTGTCCTTAATGTATCTTAGCTAGTGATATTAGGAATATCACCTTATGCCAATTAATAAATTGCGTATAATGTATATTATGTTAAATAGAGTATTGAGCTGAATAGAACACTTCATAAAAGGGATTTTAGTTCACGATGTGTGGGGATATACCCTTTTGTGGGGAACCCCAAAAAGGTTAGATGATAAGCATAAAATAATTTTGAGCTTGAGTGTCGTTGTTTAATTGGCATTAGATCTTGATCTAATTAATAACAGCAATGATATTCGAGAGGTGAATCATATGGCAGCGCTGGCCCGTCAAAATTGTCTGTGCAGTAGTTCCTATTTCGCGTTCCATATTCATCATCCCAATTGCCATTTTGAGCAACCCCTTTTAAATAGGTCGAGATGAAAAACTTATTAGAGTTTAAAGGAGGACAAATAACTCTCATCAAGTCAAATGCAGGTAAAAATATTTACCCCTAATTTAGTGCAGATGGTTTATTTATAAACCTTGAACAAATGAGCGCTACTAAGCTCGTTGAGGCTGCGAAAATCCAAACAAGCTGTGGGTTATTGTCCCATAAGAATCCACTTATTAACGCGCCTATTGCACCACCAGCACCAAACCCTATCGCTGAATAAAAGGCTTGCCCCTGCCCTTGATTATTTCCACTAAATGATTTGCTAACCCATTGAACAGCCGCTGCATGGAAGGAACCAAAGCTGAATGCATGAAATAATTGGGCAACGATGATTATCGAAAAATTACTTGGATATAAAAATATAAGCAACCATCGCAACATAGAGAAAATAAGACTAATACTTAAAATAGCCCTTAAGCTTAAAAATTTTTGCACTTTAAACATAAAGAGGAATAAGATAAGTTCGGCAAAAACGGCTATAGCCCATAAAAAACTTATTTGATATTCCGAGTATCCTAAGTCTGTTAAATAAATTGAGAAAAAAGTGTAATACGGCCCATGAGATACTTGTAACAAGAAACAGGTAATGAAGAAAAAGATAACATTGGGTTTTAAAAATTCATGTAAAAAACGCTTCTGTTCATTATGAGGTTTAATCTGATCGGTTTTATTAACAATCAAACTACTCAAAACAATAAGAAATAATATGACGGTCATAAATAAGGGAAGATAATTTATCCCATTTTTTTTTATTAAAAAGCCTAACGCTAAAACCGAGACAATAAAGCCAATTGATCCCCATGCCCTTATCCCTCCATACCGCGATGTATCATTTGATATGTGTGAAAGTGTTATAGACTCAAATTGGCCAATTTGACCATTCCAGAAGAAGCTAAAGCTCGCAATGACTAAAGCTGTTCCAACGAAACTATCGGTAATAAAAATAAAAGAGAAGGCAATCAAAGATAGAGCAGATGTTATTCGAATCACAGACACGGGGGCTTGAAACTTGTCGGATAGCCAGCCAAATAAATAAGGGGAAACGACCTTAGTGCCCATCAGGATACTAGCCAGAAAACCAATCTCAATGGGGTCGAAATTTACGCTAGTCAGATACAGCGTCCAATAGGGTACGATTGCACCTATCAAGGCAAAGTACGCGAAATAAAAACTAGATAGACGCCAATGATGCATAAGTCGAATTTCCCAGCTTTAGGACTGCCTTATTATTGTGCGCCTGGAATACTCGGTGTCGTTAATTGAACATCTGCGTTTTGACCACGGTGGCGAAGCATGTGGTCCATTAATACGATGGCTACCATGGCCTCAGCAATGGGTACAGCGCGAATCCCCACACAAGGATCATGCCGACCCGTGGTAATGACTTCGACGGCCTCGCCTGCTTGATTGATGCTGTCACCTGGAATACGAATACTTGAGGTCGGTTTTAAAGCAATATGTGCGACGATATTTTGCCCTGAAGAAATTCCCCCCAAGACGCCACCAGCGTTGTTCGATGTGAAGCCCTGCGGCGTCAATTCATCACGATGTTCACTGCCCTTTTGCTCAACAGAATCGAAGCCAGAGCCTATTTCAACGCCTTTGACCGCATTGATGCCCATGAGTGCATGAGCTAGATCAGCATCGAGCCGATCAAATACGGGCTCACCCAATCCAACCGGTACGGCTTTAGCGGTCACCGTTAGTCTTGCACCAATGGAGTCGCCCTCTTTATTTAATACAGCCATGTACTTCTCTAATTCTGGTACTAAGGCAGGATCAGGACAAAAGAAGGCATTGTCTTCGATGGTATTCCAATCGACAGTATTGATCGATAAAGGGCCTAATTGTGACAGATAGCCTTGAATTTCTACACCGTAACGTTCAAATAAATATTTTTTGGCCACCGCGCCTGCGGCGACACGCATCGCCGTTTCACGGGCCGATGAACGCCCACCACCGCGGTAGTCACGAATACCGTATTTCTGCTGGTAAGTATAATCGGCATGGGCTGGACGAAATCGGTCTTTAATTTTGGAATAATCTTTTGAGCGCTGATCGGTGTTTTCAATCAGTAGGCCAATCGATGTACCGGTTGTTTTCCCCTCAAACACACCAGAAAGAATCTTGACCTGGTCATCCTCACGTCGCTGTGTCGTAAAGCGAGACTGGCCGGGTTTGCGACGGTTCAAATCGCCTTGCAGGTCTGCTTCACATAAGGATAAACCCGGTGGGCAGCCATCGATGACGGCACCCAGGGCCGAACCATGACTCTCGCCAAAGCTAGTGAGCGTGAAAAGCTTTCCTATGCTATTACCTGACATACCAACAAGACCTTATGAAAAATACAGAACTTATGAGCATTATAGGTAGTTTTTAAAGCAATTCACGACATTAGACGGTTACTATGACTGATATTGACGAATTTCGAAGTGAAATTGCGCTAACTGAAGTGTTCTAATAGCTCCTGTCGAGTAAAGACACATACGCCATGGCCACCACGAGCAAACTCCAACCATAAAAACGGCACCGAGGGAAAGGCTTTTTCTAGAGCTAGGTCACTGTTACCCACCTCGAGCACTAAAACACCCTGCTCGGTTAAATAGTCTGCCGACTGAGCCATTATCTTGCGCGCGATGTCGAGACCATCAGCACCTGCTGCAAGCGCCATCACTGGCTCATGATGGTATTCTGCGGGCATTGACGCCAAATCGTCGGCATCGACATAGGGCGGGTTGCTGACAATGAGATCGTATCGTCCGTCAACCCTAGCAAACAGATCCGATTCAATGGCCTTAACGAGAGAAGTCAATTGATGCCGCTGAATATTGTGCTCAGCCAATGCTAAAGCCTCTGGGGAAAGCTCGACCAGATCAACCTGACTGCCAAGGTGCATGGCACAAGCGATACCAATGCAGCCGCTGCCCGCACATAGGTCAAGCACCCTTTTGGGCTCGCTCGACAACCATGGTTGAAAGCCTTGCTCAATGAGCTCAGCGATCGGTGAGCGTGGAATAATGACCCGCTCATCCACCGTGAACGGCAAGCCCATAAACCAAGCCTCGTTGGTGAGATAGGCTAAAGGGATTCGCTCATGGCAGCGCGTTTCGATCAACTGAAGGACTAATGCCCTCTCCGCCTGTGTAAGACGCGCATCGGCAAAGGTGTCAATCAACTCAATCGGCAAATGCAATAAATGTCCGATTAATCCACGTGCCTCATCATAAGCATTATCAGTGCCGTGGCCAAAATAGACTTGGGATTCGGTAAAGCGGCTGACCGCCCAGCGAAGCATATCTTTCACGGAGAACAGTTGTTGCGTCATGTCGGCTTTATTTTGCATAAGGAAGAATACATGCACAGTTAATGAAGGTGATGCCACTGTAGTGATTCAGCAATGCTAAAGCAAGTAACGGGAAAAAAAGCAATCAAAATGAAATATTATAGACATCTAGCTGCAATAATTGCAGTTCAATGATACATAACTGTAACATAGTCATCATAAGATACTTCCTGTAATACTAATGAGACATTGTTTATTTAATTCATTCAACGAGCACTCATGGAGACAACCATGCGTAAAAATACCCTACTCGCGGCCCTCATCACTCTCAGTGCAGCATCAAGTGCTGCTGCGGTTCAGGTTTATGGCAAGGCGAATGTTAGCCTCAATCATACCGATGCCAGCAATTCTGACACACTTAAACTGAATAGTAATGCCTCTCTAATCGGCGTGAAAGGCAGTTATGAGGTCAGCGAAGGTCTTAAAGCCATTTATAATTTTGAGTACGAAACTTTTATCGATGATGGCGATGATGGCTCTGGAGACGAATTTAAACAGCGAAATATCTACGCTGGTTTTCAAGGCGCTTTTGGTACGATTATCGCTGGTAAGCATGACACGCCGACCAAATTAGCTCAAGGTAAAATTGACCTGTTCATTGATTTACCGAATGCTGATATTAAGAATCTGATTCAGGGTGAAAACCGCGTTTCGAATATTGTCATGTACAGCACACCCAAAACCAATGGCTTAAAAGCCACCGTGGCCTTTGTCCCCGGTGACGACACTGGCGGCGGCGAAGACGGCATTTCTTCTGCAGTCAGCTATCAGTCGGGTGACCTGTCCGTTACTTTAGCCTATGACGACGGTACCGCCATCGACAGTTCAGTCGAGACTCTGACTTGCTTAGCCGCTGAGTACAAGGTAGGCAATGCGAAATTTGGCGCTTTGTTTCAGCAGGCTGATGAAGTGACAGGCAATGAAGAAGACGGCTATATTCTTAGCAGCAGTTACAAGCTCGCTAATGTCGTTATTTTAAAGGGTCAGTACGGCGAGTCGGATGATGAAACGACTGAAAAAACACAAATAGCCGTGGGCGCAGATTATAAGCTGAATAAGAAGTCGAAGCTTTTTGCTTACTACAGTGATATCGAAGCAGAAACTAACACCACTAGCACCAGCGTAACAACCTATGCGGTTGGCTATGAAATTAAGTTTTAATTGACTTGAACTAAAACGGGTCTAAGGACTGCCCTTCCTTAGGCCCATTTTTACTGTATTTGGAAGGCAATGCCGATGCGTGAATTTTGTTAGCGTTTTTTTTCCTTTCTTGGGTTCAATTAGTAGCGATTCTCCTCTTTTTTATCAGCTTGTTTATATCAGCAGCTGTTCAAGCCGACACGGATGATGCGGACTAATTGGACTTCGAATCCTTTCATCAAAATGATGCGTATCATCAATCGAAAACAATAGCCAAGGATAAGGTTCTGTCGCAAAGAATACAGAGCGTTTCAGTTAAAATAGAACAAGATTCAGCTGAGGACTTGATGACTGCGATGTATGCGCTGCATAAGAAAATGAACCTTTCCTGTAGCAAGGGATGGGTTAAAACGCAAGAGAGTCTACAGCAGCTTGAGAGTGGTAATAGAATAAACTTTAGTTTTTACTGCCATTGATAAGTTGAACAGTTACTAATCGTCATCGCTAATGGCCTTTGCCATTTGCTTAATACCTACATGCCTTACATCGTCACCTTTGACCAAGTAAATCACGTGTTCTGCAATATTCCTCGCATGATCACCAATTCGCTCTAATGCTCGAAGCGACCACATGATACCCATGACGCGTGAAATGCTACGAGGGTCTTCCATCATGTAAGTCATCATTTCTCTAACAGCGGTCCCATATTCAAGATCAACTGCCTTATCTTTTTTTGCAACCTCTAAGGCTAAGTTAACATCTTGACGAACGAGTGAATCAAGTGCTTGAGATAACATGGTGCTGACACTATGCCCGATGTGCCTAATCTCAACGTATCCACTGGGTGCGGGTCCCTCTTCCGCAAGCATAATTGCTTGGTTGGCAATCTTACGGGCCTCATCGCCAATGCGTTCAAGGTCCGTAGTAGTTTTAATGATTGTTAGTACCAATCGTAAATCACTGGCTGCAGGTTGGCGGCGGGCTAAAATTAGGGCGCAATCCTCATCGACAGCCACCTCCATATCATTGATCCTTGTGTCATCCTTGACAACATGTTCGGCAATTTGACTGTCAATATCCAGCAATGACTGAATGGCATCTTTCACTTGCTTTTCAACTATGCCACCCATTTCAAATAACTGACTTTTTACTCCAGAGAGCTCATCATCATAGCGTTGAGAGATATGGCTTGAAGATTTATCTGTACTCATAGGTAGTTTCCCTGTTTTGAAATTAGCCGAAGCGACCCGTAATATAGGCTTCAGTTAATTTGTGGCTAGGATTGGTAAATATGTCGTCAGTCGAACCTATCTCAACTAAGTAGCCGAGGTGAAAGTAAGCGGTTCGATGTGAAACACGGGCAGCCTGCTGCATTGAATGGGTTACAATCGCGATGGTGTAATTGGCACTTAACTCGTCGATTAACTCTTCAATCCGAGCCGTTGCAATCGGGTCTAAAGCAGAGCAAGGTTCGTCCATAAGAATGACTTCCGGGCTCACCGCGATGGTTCTGGCAATGCACAGACGTTGTTGTTGCCCACCTGATAGGCCCGTGCCTGGTTGATCTAGTCGATCTTTAACTTCATCCCACAAGCCTGCCTTTTTCAAACTTTTTTCGACGATTTCATCAAGCTCAAATTTTGTGTTAGCTAACCCATGAATGTGGGGCCCATAGGCAACATTGTCATAAATCGATTTAGGAAAGGGGTTAGGCTTT
>DDDX01000084.1:467-653 GCA_002339085.1 Cellvibrionales bacterium UBA1969 | reverse complement strand
TTTAGGAAAGGGGTTAGGCTTTTGAAAAACCATGCCCACTCTTGCTCTTAACGGCACGACATCCAGCTTGGGGTCATAGATATCTTGCCCCTCTAATAAAAGATCACCGGAGACCTTACAGCTCTCGATGGTATCATTCATGCGGTTTAAGCAGCGTAAAAATGTTGACTTGCCACAACCAGAAGG
>DDDX01000084.1:0-161 GCA_002339085.1 Cellvibrionales bacterium UBA1969 | reverse complement strand
TGTTGACTTGCCACAACCAGAAGGTCCTATCATTGCAATCACTTCGTTTTTTGCAATATCTAAATTGACATCAAAGATGGCTTGCTTATCAGCATAATAAACATCCACATTTCGCATCGACATCTTGGGGTTTTCAACCTCGATCTGCCCCGTCGTTGTAC
>DDDX01000031.1:7030-7724 GCA_002339085.1 Cellvibrionales bacterium UBA1969 | reverse complement strand
CGCCAAACTCAGGGTTTTTGACCACCGCGACAGCATGAAATAATCGCGTTTTGGGGTCTACTTCAGATTCTATTCTTTCTAATTGTCCTTGCCATTGGTAATCAATGCCGCCATAGGTGCTGTTGATACTGACTGCAATAGATTCTTCAGGGCTGAGTGTGCCGCGCATTTGCTGTGGCCAATTTAAGAAGCCTAAATCGTCATTTGAAATGGGCAGCCTCACTTCTACAATGTCATCGGCATAAAGCGTTGCGATCGATGCGCCGACCGTCAAGTACCCCCCTTCATCAATCGATTCTTGTTGGACACGCCCTGAAAAGGGTGCAGTGATTTCAGTGCGCTGGAAGTTGAGGCTGGCTTGCTCAAGGTTGGCTTGGGTGATTCTAAGGGTGGCTTCTGCGCGCTTATACATTTTGAAAGCATCGTCTAATTGACTGTTGCTAATGAGATTCTTTTTAAACAGGCCTTGTTGGCGTTGATAGTCATTTTCATAAATGCCAAGGTCAACTTGAGCGCGGGTATTTTCTGCGCTGGCTTTATCCAGTTGTAATTTGTAATCAGTATTTTCAATACGGATAAGCGGGTCAAATTGATCAAATTTACCCCCTGAGATGAGTTTCTCACTGACCCAGATCACACGCCCGGCAATTTCGCTAGCAAGTGCAATTTGTTTGTGCGGTTTGACTATGCCGTA
>DDDX01000031.1:0-6664 GCA_002339085.1 Cellvibrionales bacterium UBA1969 | reverse complement strand
GTTGGCAGTATTTTTGTGGGGATAATTTTATCGATTTCTGGCTGGAAAGAGACCAAAAGGCTCGATATGCCAAGCGCGAGTACAATAACAGCAATGGGGGCGAAAAAACGGTTTTTTGAAAGCTGGCTAAACAATGCCATAGTGTACCCTTAGTAAAATTGCTTGTTGTGTTTAATGAGTGCATGGCATCTCAGCTATTAGGATGTCATGCGTAGTGTTGTAAACTGCGGTGCATGATCTATTACATGATATTGAAAATCCAGACAAGTTATTGATTACCATAGCATAATGTAAGATGCTTGGTTAGTGCATTGCGTTACAATAATGATACGCAAACGCTCAGCCCTCGGTTTTCTCACTTGCTTACGGCTTGTTAAGGTCGATAATTATGGGCGTGTTTAGCGATCGATTATGGGTTCGGAACGCATAACCTGATTGCAATTGTGATCCTCTAGGAAATAGCTTCTAATTCAATACGCTGAATGTAAAAGAATTTTTAAATAATTGTCAGACTGATCAGTATCAATCATTGTTGGCAGCGGTTTGTCAGTTTCGTTCTATTAGAAAGCCTTGCGCAGCGGAGAGCTTCAACACTATGAAGGATATATTATTGAACATGAAAGTACTAAATGCTCGCCTACTGGTTTTGCTTTTAGCTTTGTCTCCAATAGCTGTAGTCTCAAGTATCGGTGCCTCAGCACAATCTGAGTCGATAACTGATCGAGCCTCGACTCATTTGCAACATGCGGTTGATACCATCAATGATAAAATGATTGATGCCAAAGTGACGTTCACGTCGTTAATTAAAGCGCCACCCCCTCGAAATTACAGTCAGGATCGACAGCCCTGTTTAGATTTTAGTCATGAAAAAAAGGCTTTTTTTGGTGATCTTCATGTTCATACAAAGTATTCATTAGATGCCAGTACCCAGTCGACTCGTACTAGCCCTGATCAAGCCTATCGTTTTGCTAAAGGGGAAGTCGTTGGTATACAGCCTTGGCAAGAAGGGGAGGCGCTTCGATCGTTGCAATTGGATCGGCCGTTAGATTTCGCTATGGTATCCGACCACGCTGAGTTATTTGGTGAAACGTTTATCTGTAACACGCCTGGACAAGAAGGCTATAGCTCATGGCAATGCAAAATTTATCGTCATATACCGCGCGCAGCGTTTTATTTGTTTAATGCGACTGCCACTGTAAGGCAGACTCGCCTTGGTTTTTGTGGTGACGACGGGGAGTTATGCCGTCAGGCAGGCAGTGCTCCTTGGTTAGAGATGCAGACGGTCGCCGAGCAACACGATGATAAAAGTGACAGTTGTGAGTTTACCGCATTTATTGGTTACGAATGGACTGGCGGGACCAAAACAGGCGCTAATTTGCATAGAAATGTCGTGTTTCGCAACGCGGAAGTTCCCAGTTTGCCGGTGTCTTGGGTTGACGGTTCGGCCCAATATTTATGGCAAACATTGGAGTCACAGTGCGATAGTACAGATAGCGGTTGCGAGGCGCTTACTATTCCACATAACTCTAATATTAGCAGCGGCTTCATGTTTAATCTTGACAATGATGGCACCGTCGCGATGACAGAAGATCAATTTGCGTTACGTAAGAAATACGAGCCTATTGTAGAAATCATGCAACACAAGGGTGCCTCTGAATGCTTTTATTCGAAGGAATTTGGTTCCGATGAGCTTTGTGCGTTTGAATTTTTGCCGGTTAGTGGTTTCTTTGGTGGCGCACCGACTAAAGCAGGGGATGGTTTCGTTCGCGATGTTTTAAAAGAGGGCTTAATTGCTCAGCAAAAAAGCGGTATGAATCCCTTTCACTTTGGCTTTATTGGCTCTTCCGATACACACTTAGGAACACCTGGTGCGGTTGAAGAGAATGTTTTCTTAGGTCACGGTGGGGCCGGCGTGCCTGCGGGTAAGGAAATACCCCCAGGATTACCCGATTACCTTAAATATAACCCTGGGGGCTTAGCGGTCATCTGGGCCGAAGAGAATTCTCGTGATGCCTTATTCGATGCTATGCAACGAGGCGAGACTTATGCGACTAGCGGTCCGCGTATTGAAACCCGTTTGTTTGGTGGCTGGGATTACAGCTCTCAACTTTGTGAGAGCAAGGTGTTTGCTCAGCGCGGTTATGAGGGTGGCGTACCAATGGGAGGCACTTTAGTGAGTCCAACCGCAACCGAATCAAGCCCTGTTTTTGCTGTCTCTGCTTTACAAGATCCTGGCAGTTCTCGCTCATCAGCCGTGGGTTTACAACGGATACAAATGGTGAAGGGTTGGATCGATGCTGAAGGAAAAAAACAAGAACAGGTTTACGATATTGCTGGCTCTATTGATAACGGTGCAACGCTTAATGTGAATACCTGTACGGTTTCTGGCGAGCATTCGGCCAGTTTATGCAGCGTCTGGCAAGACCCTGACTTTCAGGCTGAGCAACCGGCATTTTATTACACGCGAGTGTTAGAAAATCCGACTTGCCGCTGGAGTCAGCGCCAATGTGTCGCGAATGGGGTAAATTGTTCGAAACCTGATACGATTACTGACGGTTTTGAAGGCTGTTGTGTGGCTGAACATCGGCCTGTCATTCAAGAGCGTGCCTGGTCGTCACCGATTTGGTACGAGCCAGTAGGCGGCTTAATGCAATGAGGAGGACGCCGTAACCTGCACCCATTCCTGAGGCGTTATAAGGTGAGGAAAATATGTATTACAGGCAAGTATTTTTTATCGCGTTGGGCCCTATTTTTGGCGTATCTGGCGTTCAATATTTCTTTGGTAATTTAACCCTACTAAATTTCTTACTAAGCCTTGTAGTTTTTTTTCTGGGGCACTATTTATGGCTTTCATCAGTCGCATTGGCAAAAAACTAGAAAATGAGTGATATCCCAAATAACAAGGCAAGGCAGCAACTCGCCTTCAATAGCGTGACAGTTAATTAAATCAAATCAAATCAATGGGGGAACATTATGCGACAGTGTGATCAGCATTATATTAATGGCGAATGGATTAGGCCGTACAGCGAGAGACACTTTGAGGTTATCAATCCCGCCACCGAGAAATCAGCCGGGTCTATTATTCTCGCAAATACAGACGATGTAAATCGCTCGGTAACTGCGGCAAAAGAAGCCTTTCCTTCGTATTCGCTGAGTACAATCGATGAACGTATTGCGATGTTTGAGGCAATTATAGCGGCTTACTCGGCGCGAGTGGACGATATTGCCGCGGCCATTACTACCGAAATGGGTGCCCCGTATGCGTTTCTTGCAAAGCCTCAGCAAGCACCTACCGGTGCTGGACATTTTGCAACGATGCTCGAGGTATTAAAGAACTTTGCTTTTGAAACTGATCAGGTCAGTGCGCAGGGCAATACCAATAAAGTTGTGCGCGAGGCGATAGGGGTCTGTGCCTTAATCACACCTTGGAACTGGCCGGTGAATCAAATTGCCTGCAAGGTTGCGCCCGCTTTAGCGGCAGGCTGTACGATGGTGTTGAAACCCAGTGAAGTGTCGCCATTTTCGGCCCATATTTTTGCCGAAGTGATGGACGAAGCCGGCGTGCCTGCTGGCGTATTTAATCTTATCGATGGCGATGGTGCTGAAGCAGGCCAGGCGTTAACGTCACATCCTGACATTGATATGATTTCTTTTACGGGTTCAACGCGGGCGGGTAAGGCAATTTCTCATGCGGCAGCCGAGGGAATTAAATCAGTTGCGCTTGAGCTCGGTGGTAAATCGGCCAATATCTTATTAGAGGATTGCGATTTTCCTCAAGAAGTCACCCGAGGCGTGTTGCAAATGATGCATAACTCTGGTCAGACTTGCACAGCACCCTCGCGGATGTTGGTGCCGGCTTCGCGATTAGCGGAAGTTGAGGCCATTGCTTGTGCTGCTTGTGAGCAAGTGGTGCTGGGTGATCCACTAAATGAAAAAACGACGTTAGGTCCTTTATCCAGCCAAATGCAATACAAAAAGGTCACGGCCTTGATTCAAACCGGTATTGATGAAGGCGCTAAATTAATCAGTGGCGGGCCTGAGCGACCCGCAGATATTGATGCAGGTTGCTATGTATCACCGACGATTTTTAGTCAGGTCAGTAATGATATGACCATCGCTCGGGAGGAAATATTTGGCCCTGTGCTGAGTATTTTACCTTACGCTGATGAGGCCGAGGCGATTTTAATTGCTAATGATACTGACTATGGCCTAGCGGCTTATATCAGTTCGTCTGATCCAGAGCGGGCCCGTGCCATTGCCAGAGAGTTGCGCGCCGGCATGGTTAAAATTAACGGCGCAGCGGGCGATCTTCACTTGCCTTTTGGTGGGTATAAGCAGTCCGGTATTGGTCGTGAATGGGGCGCTTGGGGTCTAGATGAATATCTTGAGACTAAGGCAGTGATTGGTTGAACTTTGTGACAAGATTTTATACTACGAATCAATTATTTGCAGATATGATAGAGCAATAATGATAATACTACCGAGGACTGATTGTGATAACTTCATTCGACGACTACATGATCCACCAAACTGCAGAAGCGGTGATAATTCCTTCGCAAAGTGATCGAAACTTTTACGAGCGTCACTGGATGACGGGTTTCGAGAATACAGGCGATATATTTTTCGAAATCGGTTTTGGTCTTTACCCTAATCGTCATGTGATGGATGGCCATTTCAGCGTAGTGATCGGCAATAAGCAATATGCTTTTCATGTATCTCGTCGCGCCCCTGATGATCGGATAGATACCACTGTGGGGCCCTTGTCAGTCACCATTGAAGAGCCGATGCGTTCCTTGCGTTTTATGGTAAAAGACAATGAACACAATATTTCTTGTGACTTGCGTTTTACCGCCATTAGTATCGCTCATCAAGAGCCGCATAATACCCGTTATGAGGGCGTTCATTTAATCATGTATAACACACGCTTCACCCAAGCAGGCCATTGGAATGGCACGATTACTGTCGATGGTGAGATACATCATATTGAAAATGCCACAGCCATACGTGATAAGTCATGGGGTGTGAGACCGGTTGGCGAACCGGTCGGCGGCGCGCCCGGTCTTATGAATGGCGAGCCAGGTGTTTACTGGAATTGGTCGCCGGTGATGTTTGGCGATCAGTGGCTGCATTTTGCGACTTTTCAAGACCCTGATGGCAATCCTACTCAAGAGAGTTGTGAGTTGGTGCCCCTGTATGATGACCCGTCCAATATTCCAACGGGTGACGATGCTGGCATTATCCATATGCCCAGTATGTCACATCACTTAACGTGGAATAAAGGCACGCGTTTATCCAGTGGTAGCACGGTTAATTGTTCCGATAAAGGGGGCAACCGTTACGAGGCTAAGTTAACGCCATTTGGCAGGCCCTTTTATATGTTAGGTATTGGTTACAATCATCCAAAGTGGGGGCACGCAGTGTGGCAGGGTGAATTGGCAATGGATCGCGAGGACTTTGACCTCGATGCCATTGACCCCTTGGCTTATGAGCATATCCACACCCATCAGCGGGTCACCGCGACTTTGGAGAAAACCGCTGCTGATGGCGCTAAAGAGAGTAAATCAGGCTATGGTGTTCTTGAAACGATTGTGATTGGCCGACATGATCCATCGGGCTTTAAAGAATTCTTTGATGGCGCAGAATAGTCGGTAGCAGACTGATCGCTTTTCCGTGTGGTAAAAAGCCAGAGTGGAAAAACTCTGGTTTTTTTATTTCTGATTATTATTAATAATCGGCTTTGCATTGCCTCGGGCTTCCCGGCTTGTTAGTAATTTTTTGGCCACATCAACGATGCACTTAGGCATGATGCCGCTTTGGTTAGGCGGCGGGACCCTCTGGAAAACCATGGCTGTCACAATTATATTCGGCTTACTGTGCGGCACCTTACTCACCTTGGTTCTGGTGTCTGTCTTTATGCTTTTTTAACGTTGTGAAGCTTTCATCCATACCCGAAGCAAAAGAAATTGGTAGTGTCACCATTGTTTAATGCCGATTATTTAAACATAATGACTGATTTGTGTTCGAATTGAGCGTTAAAGTGAACGAATAAAAAAAATATCACTGACGCGCTTGCAAACTATGTAAAGCACTGTTTAAATATACAGTAATCATTTAACGAAGCTAATGCAATATTTTCAGTCATGATTGGCCCTTATGGCCAACTCAACAATAGATAACCGAGGTTAATAATGGACGACAACAGAAAAAAAGCACTTGATGCCGCATTGACACAAATTGAACGGCAATTTGGTAAGGGCACCATCATGCGAATGGGGGATGATGAACGTGAAATCATGCCTTCTATCTCTACGGGTTCGCTCGGTCTTGATATAGCCTTAGGTATCGGTGGTTTACCGAAAGGACGGGTGGTGGAAGTCTATGGACCTGAGTCATCGGGAAAAACCACGTTGACTTTACAGGTAGTCGCTGAGTGCCAAAAAGCTGGGGGTACGGCCGCTTTTGTTGATGCCGAGCATGCTTTAGATCCCGGATACGCTGAAAAGCTTGGCGTCGATGTCGAAAGTTTATTGGTGTCTCAGCCTGACACCGGTGAGCAAGCCTTGGAAGTGACTGATATGTTGGTCCGCTCAGGTGCTGTCGATATCATTATCGTTGACTCTGTGGCGGCCTTGACACCTAGGGCTGAAATTGAAGGTGAAATGGG
>DDDX01000059.1:39283-39770 GCA_002339085.1 Cellvibrionales bacterium UBA1969 | reverse complement strand
CAATAAGTATGTGGTTGATCGTTTGCGCGATAGGGGCGCAGTTTTTGTTGAAGAGTTACACCAAGTGCCTGATGATGTGGTGGTTATTTTCAGTGCTCACGGTGTTTCTCAGGCCGTTCGAAAAGAAGCCGACTTAAGAGGTTTGAAAGTATTTGATGCCACTTGCCCCTTGGTGAGTAAAGTCCATATGGAGGTTGTTCGACACAGTCGTGCAGGCCAAGAGTGTATTCTAATTGGCCACCATGGACATCCAGAAGTAGAGGGAACAATGGGGCAGTATGACGTAAGTCATGGCGGTATGATGTACTTAGTTGAGAACGTTGATGATGTTCAGCTATTATCGGTAAAAAACTCCAGTCAGCTTTTTTACGTAACGCAAACAACTTTGTCAATCGATGATACAGCAATTGTTATTGATGCACTGAGGGAAAAGTTTCCCAATATTTGCGGGCCGAAAAAGGACGATATTTGTTATGCGACTCAAAAT
>DDDX01000059.1:0-38975 GCA_002339085.1 Cellvibrionales bacterium UBA1969 | reverse complement strand
GATATTTGTTATGCGACTCAAAATCGGCAAGATGCAGTTCGTGAATTGGCTCAGCAATGTGACATACTATTAGTGGTTGGTTCATCGACTAGTTCCAATTCAAATCGACTGCGAGAATTAGCCGAACGATTGGGTGCCGATGCCTACTTGATCGATACTGCAGCCGATATTAACCCTCTGTGGTTGGCGAATAAAAAGGCTATCGGCGTATCAGCTGGTGCTTCTGCCCCTGAGGTTTTAGTTGATGAAGTGCTGGACTACTTACAATCTCTAGGTGCTTGTGAGCCGCAACAGCAAGAAGGTGTGCCAGAAAACATAATTTTTTCTATGCCAAAGGATTTACGCTCCCCTGTTAAATAAAATTTTAAGATTCAGTTCTCAACCTGTTTTTTTACCCTTATATTATGTCTAGGTTCAAGTTTTAAGCCCTTTAGCCAGATAAACTAGCTATGAAAGGAGGTGGTCGATCAATATCGGTCGACAAAACTGTGCATAGAGTGTTGAGAATAGTCTGTGGATGAATATTCCATCGTATCAGCTTTCGAGCCTTACAATATATGGATGTAAAAGCCGCGTCTATTTGGAATAAAAACGTTAGTCTTAATTGACCATATGTTAGTTATTGGGTCCTAAGCAATATATATCTAGTCATAAATACTGGGTATGGGCTCGCGCTTATGTTGCGTGCGATTATAAATGGCAACTAATTTTTCATCCACTGCAGCATCCTGTGATTTACCTTCAAGAAAATCATCGATCTGTTCATAACTAAGGCCAAGTGCTTGCTCGTCTGCTTTTTGAGGATCTAAACATTCCAAATCAGCTGTCGGTGCTTTGGTAATTAGCTTTTCAGGGGCTCCCATATGCCTAGCCAGTTCCCTGACTTGTCGTTTGCTTAGACCAAACAAGGGAATTAAATCACAGGCACCATCTCCCCACTTGGTATAAAAGCCAGTGATATTTTCAGCTGAGTGATCGGTACCCAGTACTAAGCCGCCGACTAACGCTGCAATGTCGTATTGGCAAGCCATACGACTGCGTGCTTTAAGATTGCCTTTAGCAAAATCTTGTCCTGCATCATCAGGCAGGGTAAGGCCGGCCGTAGTGAAGGCTTCAATGACTTCGCCATGAATGCCGTCAGCACCGGATTTGATATTGACTGCTAGCCGTTGTGAGGGCTGAATAAAGTCTAATGCAAGCTGTGCGTCAGCTTCGTCTTTTTGTGTTTCATAGGGCAGTCGAACCGCGATAAATTGATAGTCATTCTGGCCGGACTCCTGGTTCAGTTCATCAACAGCCAGTTGGGCCAGTCGAGCACAGGTTGTTGAATCGATGCCGCCACTAATTCCTAAGATTAAGTGGCGAAGACCTGCGCTAACTAATTGTCGTTTAATGAAATTAATCCGAGTGCTGATTTCAGCCGCAGGATCGATCGTGGGTTGAACTTTCATGGCAGTAATTATGTCAGTTTTTTTCATCATAAAGGGGTGGCTCTTAAATATTAATTAATACGGAATAATACATTAAAAAGATCATTACCTGTGTTGTTTAGCATGCTCGATAATAGCAATGATAATTGGATTTAAAAAGGCTGTTAAGCGGCTATCAGTAATCTGTTTTAATTTATTGGCTTCTTACGCTGCCGTTTTATTCTGCAGCCTTTAGTGCACTGCTTTGGGTCGTAGTTAAGAAGTTACCGATATCATTAATTGCCTCTCTGCCTTCGGGTAAAAAGCTCGCCATGGTGGTGAACGCGTGTGGTGCTTTAGCCCAAATCTTTTTTTCAACTTTAACGCCGCAACGTTGTGCTTGCTGTTCAATACGATTAGCATCATCGACTAATATTTCTGTGCCACCTGCAATTATATAAAGTGGCGGAAAATCTTGCATGTCGGCAAAGACGGGTGAAATAAGCGGGTTGTCTAATGGTTCACCCGAGGCATAAACTAAGGCTGCATTTTTCAATAGAGCCTGCGGGATCATCGCTTCTTTGTATCGATTGCGTTGCCAAGAGTCCCCACTATGAGTCAGATCAGCCCAAGGCGAGATGCAAAATCCAGCGAAAGGCAACTCGATGCCTTGGCGCTGTAATTGTTTCATGACGGCTAAGGTCATATTGCCACCAGCAGAATCACCACCAAAAGCAATTTTATTGGCGCTAATGCCGGAGGATAATAGCTGTTGATACACGCTGACCGCTTGATTGAGAGCAACAGGAAAAACATGATCGGGGGTGAGGCTGTAATCGACTAAAAGGGTGCGCATTCTAGCTGAAACTGAAAGTCGGTGGGCGGCATCGCGGTGGGTGGCTGGCGACCCCGCAAAAAAACCACCGCCGTGAAAATAAAGAATAACCTGTTGTTTTTGCTCTTCCGTTAATGAGGCATCATAAACCCACTCGCAGTTCACCTTTGAAACTTGCACTTTTTCCACCGTGGCGCCATCAGGAAAGGGTGCTTTCTCGGCAGGTTTATCGGCCATTTTTATCATCGCAGTTTTGGCTGCGGTGAAATCTTTGCCGCGCATATACCATTTGCTTAGACGCATCACTACGTTACTTAGGGTGCATTGCCAGCTCATTGTTGACCTCTATGATGTGATTGAACAGCATTAATTCTATCAAGCCATTCTAATGGCTTTTATCCCTCTCGAATATGTAGATTGAGAAAGGAAGACAGGAATTTGTGCATATGCTGAACGGGCTATAAAACATTATTCTATGGTTTATCTCGGCGGTAGATGTAGCTGGCCATTCGGCCAGTAGATGATGAGCGACGGTAGGAAAAAAATCGGTCACTTTCGCGAAAGGTGCAAAAACCGCCGCCATAAACGTGATGAATACCATTGTGATGCAGTTCCAATGTGGCTAGTTGATACAGGTCCGCGAGGTACTTTTTATGGCCATGCGGGGTAAAAGCGAGCGGGTAGTTAAGTTGGCTATGATGATCTTGGCTGGCAAAAGCCTGTTTGACGTCGTCACCGACTTCAAAGGAATTGGGGCCTATGGCAGGGCCAAGCCAAGCATAAATGGGGCTTGATGGAATTTTTTTCACTTTCAAAGATTGGCGAAAAAGTGACGCCGTATTGCTGATAATTCCCTTTGCTAGACCGCGCCAACCGGCATGGATAGCGGCCACTTGACTTCCGTCGGCGTTGGTTAAAAGGATAGGTAGGCAATCGGCGGACAAGACCACGCAATTGGTCATTGACGATGCAGTGATCACTGCATCGGCTGCTATTGGGCGGACTTGGCTCTGATGGATCTCGACGCAGTGATCGCTGTGACTTTGTTTCAGCCATTGCCAATGCAATTCCTTGTCACAGAGTTGCGCTTCATGATCGGCCAATCGCTGCCGATTTTTTTCGACATGACCTGGGTCGTCGCCGACATGATTGGCCATATTGCCTTGCTCAAAAGCTTGCTCACTGTAACCTCCTATACGTGTCGTGACGCCGGCATGAATGTGGTCGGGGGCTGGCCAAATAGGACGTATGATTGAAGTTTCGTCGATGGGTTCAGCAATAGTCTTATTCGTCATTTTGGTGATTTTCTTCGTTACGCAGTGATTGAATCAATTGTTGGTAGTCAGCAGGGGCTTCGCATTGAAAGTTACAACGCTGTTCAGTCACTGGGTGGTCAAAGGCCAATTCAAAGGCATGTAGTGCCTGACGAGGGAATGATCGCAGGGCGCTGTCCAAAGTTTCGCTGATACCGGCGATTTTTTGGTAGCGAGGGTTATAGGTTTTATCACCGACTAAGGGGCGTTTTAAATGCGCCATATGAACCCGAATTTGATGCGTGCGACCGGTCTCCAATTTAATTGTTAATTCATTGTGATTTTGAAATCGCTCGGCAATGCGGTAGTGAGTGATAGCAGGTTTGGCGCCATGACTGTCAGCATTACTGGCGACCGCCATCTTAGTTCTTGCCGAGGGATGTCTTGCCATGGCGGCATCAATTGTTCCGCCCGATATAAATGTGCCCCTGACGACGGCGCGATAGATTCTACTTACACTGCGTGCCTGCAATTGCCTGACTAAGCTAGTATGAGCAATAAGACTTTTTGCCACCATTATTAAGCCTGTGGTGTCTTTGTCGAGTCGATGCACAATGCCACCTCGGGGCAGAGCCACATTGCTGGGAGAATGGGCTAAGATACTATTTACCAGTGTGCCGGATTGCAGGCCAGGCGCGGGGTGAACTACGCAGTTATCCGCCTTATTAATGACCAATAAATGCTCATCCTCGAAAACAATATTAATTGGTTTATCTTCTGCTTGCCACTCAGATGCGGGAGAGAACTCTGCGGATAAGCGTAATTCAGCACCGCTGAATAATTTTTGCCGCGTTTTAGCGGTATTTCCGTTGACGGTTAATTCACCAGAATTGATCCATGTTTGTAGCTTGCCGCGTGAATAGTCAGGAAAGACTTTAGCGGCTATTTGGTCGAACCGTAAGCCCGATAAGTCAGCGCCAATGATTGCCGTATGTTCAATGCGCTCAGATAGAGCTGATTCTAGGCTGTAATTATCTTCAGAATCGCTGCTCGTTAAATTACTGGGTTTAGTGATTTTTGTTGTTTTTGCCATGGTGTTATTTTTCAGTGGCTTAAAATAGGCGAATGTCGATCAGTTATGCGATAATCGATTGTATAAGCTGATTATAACGCAATCCAGTTGTGTCGTCTTATATTGGCGTAATGCTAAATCAAACGCAGTAGAGGGTTGGGGATTAATGGGTAAATGGATCAATTATGGCTTAAGCATGTTATTGGCTACTATGCTGATGAGCTGCTCGTTGTTTGGCGATAAGGACAAAGATGAGGAGCGAGAGAATTCGAAAACTCTTACCGAAAAACAACTTTATGAGCGGGTACAGATCTTACTTGATAAAGAGAGTTTTGATTTAGCTGTTAAGAATCTTCAACTTCTTGAATCTAGGTTTCCGTTTGGCACCTATGCTGAACAATCACAGTTAGAAATTATTTATGCCTATTACCGTAACAATGAAGAGGATTCGGCGATTGCGTCGGCGGAGCGATTTATTCGCTTGCATGCAAACCACTCTGAAGTTGATTACGCCTGGTATATGCGTGGTTTAGCGAACTATAGCCTCAAGCCGGGTTTGTTATCGCGATTTTATCAGTCAGACAAGGCTCAACGTGATGTTGCCTCGGCCGAGCGTTCTTTTCGCGAATTTGAACGGTTTATTCAACGTTATCCCGACAGTTTGTATGCAGCTGATGCCAGAGCTCGAATGCTTTACATTAAGTATGTGTTGGCACGTCACGAATTGGTTGTGGCGAATTACTACGTGAAGCGTAAAGCCTATACCGCCGCGGTTAACCGCGCAAAGGTTGTCATTGAAAATTTTCAAGGATCTGAAGCCACGGCTGATGCCTTAGCCTTGCTGGTCTTTTGCTATCAGCAGATGGAATTACCAACATTGGCTCAGACAAATTTATTGATCTTGAAAAATAATTTCCCCAACCATGCCTCATTCGATGAAAACGGCGATTACCGCTACGGTGCTAATTATGAGTTAGATAAGCGTTCTCGTTTAAATCGATTGTCGTTTGGCTTTCTCGATGCACCTCGGGCGCCGGTGTTTGATTCCCGTGAGCAATAGACGAGTTCACGATCGTTGAATTTATCGCTTGATTTATGGATTTTTGTCCTCACCTCTACTGTAATAGCGAGATAAAAAGGGGGCAATATCATGCGTTTCGATCTTTTAACCAAAGCGCTGCAGCATGCGTTCTCAGATGCTCAGTCGCTGGCTATTAGCCATAATCACACGGCCATTGAGTCAGTCCACTTATTGCTTTCAATGCTGGATGCGCCAGAAGCGTCGATAAAGCCCTTGTTGCAGCAAAGCAAAGGCGATATCAGTCGTTTATACAATGACGTGCAGCAAAGATTAGTTGATTTGCCGCATTTAAATGCCGCGACTGGCGACGTATCGATTTCGCCAGATCTTGCTCGTATCATGAATTTGGCCGATAAATTTGCCCAAGATAAGGGTGACCAATTTATTTCGACGGAAGCGGTTGTTTCTGCGATGTTAGAAAATGGCTCTGATTTACAGGAAGTTTTTTTAAGATCAGGTTTTAGTTCTGAGCAAGTCGCCGAGGTTATCAATAAGTTGCGTGCAGGCGAATCAATTGATGCCAATGATGCTGAGAATCATCGCCAAGTCTTAGAGAAATATACTCTTGATTTAACTGCACGTGCTGAACAAGGACAGCTTGATCCAGTTATTGGTCGTGATGATGAAATTCGCCGTACTATTCAAGTGTTGCAGCGACGCACTAAAAACAATCCGGTATTAATCGGCGAGCCAGGCGTAGGAAAAACTGCTATTGCCGAGGGCTTAGCGCAGCGAATTGTTAACGGTGAAGTCCCTGAAGGGATTAAAAATAAACGGCTACTGTCGTTAGACTTAGCCGCCCTACTAGCGGGCGCTAAATTTCGCGGTGACTTTGAAGAACGTTTAAAGGCCTTACTTAAAGAGGTGTCTAAGCAACAGGGCCAGATTATTTTATTTATTGATGAGCTGCATACCATGGTCGGTGCTGGTAAGGCTGAGGGTGCTTTAGATGCGGGCAATATGTTGAAGCCAGCATTGGCACGGGGTGACCTACATTGTGTGGGAGCAACGACGCTAAATGAATACCGACAGTTTATTGAGAAAGATGCAGCCTTAGAGCGACGGTTTCAAAAAGTCCTAGTAGTTGAGCCAAATGAAGAAGATGCGATTGCGATTCTTCGTGGTCTAAGGGAAAGGTATGAGGTTCATCATGGTGTCGATATTACCGATGCGGCGATTATTACTGAGGTTAAACTTTCGCAGCGTTATATCAGTGATCGTCAACTGCCAGATAAGGCCATTGATTTAATTGATGAGGCGGCCAGTCGCATGCGGATGGAAATTGATTCTAAACCTGAGGTGATGGACAAATTAGAGCGACGCTTAATTCAATTAAAAATACAACGCGAGGCGGTCAAGAAAGATAACGATCCAGCTGCTCTGCAACAGCTAAACTTATTGAATGATGATATTTCTCAAGTGGCAAAGGAATATGCTGATCTCGAGGAGGTTTGGTTGACAGAAAAAGCTTCTGTTCAGGGTGATCAGCAGATTAAGGTTGCTTTAGAGCAGGCCAGAATGGCACTTGAAATTTCCCGTCGGAACAGCGATTTAAGCCGTATGTCAGAATTACAGTATGGCAAGATACCTGAATTAGAGAAACAGTTGGCTAGTTTTGATGAACGTGAACAGCCTACTATGACGTTATTAAGAAACCGTGTGACTGAAGAAGAAATCGCGGAAGTGGTGTCACGGTGGACGGCTATACCCTTGAGTAAAATGCTTGAGGGTGAACGTGAAAAGTTACTGAGAATTGAATCTGAATTGCATCGCGATGTGGTCGGTCAAGGCGAGGCAGTGACGGCCATCGCAAATGCTGTGCGTCGATCGCGAGCCGGTTTGTCGGAACCTAACCGGCCTAATGGTTCATTTTTGTTTCTTGGCCCAACTGGTGTTGGCAAGACTGAATTATGCAAGTCTTTAGCGCGGTTTTTATTTGACAGTGAGTCAGCTTTGGTTCGCTTAGACATGTCAGAGTTTATGGAAAAGCATTCAGTAGCGCGATTGATCGGTGCGCCGCCAGGTTATGTGGGTTATGAGCAGGGTGGTTATTTGACCGAAGCAGTTCGTCGAAAACCTTATTCAGTGCTACTGTTGGACGAGGTTGAAAAAGCCCATCCAGATGTTTTTAATTTATTGCTGCAAGTATTAGAAGATGGCCGTCTTACCGATAGCCAAGGCCGGACGGTTGATTTTAAAAATACTGTGATTGTCATGACCTCTAATTTAGGTTCGGAGCATATTCAAGCTAATGAGTTGAATGCTGAGGAGATTAAACAAGCCGTGATGGAGCAGTTGCGCCACTATTTTAGACCAGAGTTTTTAAATCGTATCGATGAGACAGTGGTTTTTCATTCCTTGGCCCGAGAACACATTGCCGATATTGCGGCGATTCAGTTGCAGTGCCTTCAGCGCCGTTTGGCTGATAAAGAGTTACAGCTTTCGATATCCGATCAGGTCTTAGCAAGCTTAGTCGACGTCGGTTATGACCCTGTTTATGGCGCTCGGCCATTAAAGCGTGTGCTTCAGCAGCAACTCGAAAACCCTTTAGCACAACAGTTGCTGGCGGGTGATTTTGTCGCCGGTGATACGATTGTGGTGGACTACGAGCAGGGCAATGAGGCTCATGCTAGTGGCACGATGATCTTTAGCCGACAAAAATTACATTGATGCGAGCGCTGCTGACGAATAATTGCGGTGCTATCTCTTTTCTTAGCAGTAACTAAATCGCGCTCATATTCAGTTGTTTTGGGTAAAAAATCTAGTAAAAAGACCGAATTAGGTGCGATAGTTGGCTTAGCTATTGACAGGCGGCGACTGAAATTAAACAATCAAATGTCAACCTGAAGTTGGATCACCCCAATTGAATCCATGGCCGTGAAGTACTCGGTCAAAGTTTAAGAGCGTAAACATGTTAAAAAAAGACCAAGACAAATCTCCCTCCAGCGGTGCTGGCCACTCAAAAAGCACGAATTTGATTGAAGTTAATGGTGATATTGAAATGTTGTCGGGCGGCGATATGGTCGCCAGAGCGCTTGAAGAGGAAGGGGTCGAATTTATATTTGGCTACCCAGGGGGAGCTGTACTGCATATCTATGATGCCTTGCACCGCCATTCCTCGGTACCTCATATTCTTGTTCGTCATGAGCAGGCCGCCACCCACGCGGCCGATGGCTACGCGCGCTCGACAGGAAAAACGGGCGTGGTATTAGTGACTTCCGGTCCAGGCGCGACCAATGCCATTACCGGTATTGCCACTGCTTACATGGATTCTATTCCCATGGTGGTCATCTCTGGGCAAGTTCAAAGTCATTTAATCGGTGAGGATGCCTTTCAAGAAACCGACATGATTGGTATTTCACGCCCGATAGTGAAACACAGCTTTTTGGTTAAGCGTACTGAAGATATTCCGCGCATTATCAAAACAGCCTTTTATTTAGCCGCCTCTGGTCGACCTGGTCCTGTCGTGGTTGATATTCCAAAAGATATCACCGCGCCTGCCTATAAAGCGCCTTTTGATTATCCTGCAGAGGTGTCACTTCGCTCCTATGCTCCGGCTGAAAAAGGCCATAGTGGACAAATTAGGAAAGCGGTTGAATTATTGTTACGAGCTAAAAAGCCGATGGTTTATGCCGGTGGAGGCGCCATTCAGGGTAATGCCAGCGCTGCGTTAACCGATTTGGTTCGTCATCTCAATTTCCCCATCACCAACACGCTGATGGGTTTGGGTGCTTATCCTGGCAGTGATCGTCAGTTTGTTGGCATGCTAGGCATGCATGGCACTTACGAAGCCAACAATGCCATGCATGAAAGTGATGTTATTTTGGCTGTTGGGGCTCGGTTTGATGACCGAGTGACAAACACCATCAGTAAGTTTTGTCCGCAGGCAACAATTATTCATATTGATGTTGATCCTGCTAGTATTTCAAAAACAGTGATCTCACATTTGCCGATTGTTGGCCCAGCTCAGCCCGTGCTTGAAGAAATGTTGAGTCAAATTAAAGATATTGAAGCACAGCCCGGTATTGTCAATCGAGTGGATGCCGATGCCATAGAAAAATGGTGGGCTACCATTGATGACTGGCGTCAAAAGCATGGCCTTTACACTCAAAATCGTTTTGATGACAATTCAGAGAAAATTAAGCCACAGGAAGTGGTTCAACTGCTGCATGAATTAACCGATGGTAAGGCCTTTGTCACCTCTGATGTGGGTCAGCATCAAATGTTTGCCGCGCAATATTATTTATTTGACCAACCGCGGCAGTGGATTAACTCTGGTGGTCTAGGCACGATGGGTTTTGGTTTACCTGCAGCAATGGGGGTGAAATTGGCTCACCCTGATGCAATTGTTGCCTGTATTACCGGCGAAGGCAGTATTCAGATGTGTATCCAAGAGCTTTCAACCTGCAAGCAATATGATTTGCCCGTGCTTATTGTTAATTTAAATAATGGTTATCTTGGTATGGTTAAGCAATGGCAAGATATGCAGTATGAAAGTCGTTATTCTCAGTCAGTCTATCAGGATTCGCTGCCTGATTTTATTAAACTAGCTGAAGCTTACGGGCATGTTGGAATAAAAATAACTGATAAAAAACAGTTGCGTGAGCAGATGAAAACTGCGATCGATACCAGTCGCGAGCAGGTAGTATTTGTAGATGTTTATGTTGATCCGCACGAGCATGTTTATCCGATGCAGATTGCACCCGATGGCGCAATGAATGATATGTATTTGAGTAAGACGGAGCGAAGCTAAGATGCCGACCTTTAATGAAGATACATCGACTAGACGTATAATCTCATTGTTAATGGAAAATTCGCCCGGTGCTCTGTCACGCGTAGTAGGCCTTTTTTCTCAGCGTGGTTATAACATTGAAACTTTAACCGTCGCGCCAACCGACGATATAACACTATCGCGCTTGACGCTCATTACTCTGTGTGACGACCAGAAGATTGAACAAATTACCAAACAGCTCAACAAATTAGTCGATGTGGTTAAGTTGGTTGATCTAACCGAAGGCGAACATATTGAGCGAGAGTTGATGTTAATCAAGGTGCGTGCCAGTGGTGAAGCGAGAGAAGAAATAAAACGAACAGCTGATATTTTTCGCGCCCAAATTGTTGATGTCACTAGTTCGCTGTACACGATTCAGCTGATAGGCACTCAGCAAAAGATTGATGCATTTATTGAGGCGGTTAAAGACTCCAATGTCATCGAAGTCGTTCGTAGTGGTGTTTCTGGTATTGCTAGAGGTGAAAAAGTACTTTCCTTATAATTGGTTTAGTTTAGCTAATAAAAAACCCAGCCTGCAGCTGGGTTTTTTATTGCATGAAAAAAGTTAAACGATTTTTTTCATGGCAGTCATGTAGCCGCGTAATTTTTTACCAACGACTTCAACCGGGTGGTTGCGTATAGTATCATTAACGGCGATCAGCTTTTGGTTATCAACGCCATTGTCGTTGCTGCTTACCCCTTTGCCTATAATATCAGTATCAACGTCTTGCATAAAATCAGCCAGCAGAGGTTTGCATGCATGATCAAATAGATAACATCCGTATTCGGCTGTGTCAGAGATGACCACATTCATTTCATACAGCTTTTTTCGCGCGATGGTGTTAGCGATTAATGGCGTTTCATGTAATGATTCATAGTAAGCGGACTCTTCAATAATACCGGCAGCGACCATCGTTTCAAATGCTAATTCTACGCCGGCTTTGACCATGGCAACCATTAAAATGCCGTTGTCATAAAAGCTTTGCTCGTTAATCTCTACGTTGCTGGGAGCAGACTTTTCAAATGCAGTTTCAGCCGTTGCTGCGCGCCATTGTAATAAATTGGCATCATCGTTAGCCCAGTCTTCCATCATCGTTTTTGAGAAGTGACCAGTGATAATATCGTCTTGATGTTTTTGGTACAGCGGGCGCATAATATCTTTTAATTCAGTGGACAAATCAAAGGCTTTGATTTTTGCTGGGTTACTTAAACGGTCCATCATATTGGTGACGCCACCGTGTTTTAAACCCTCGGTGATCGTCTCCCATCCATATTGAATTAGTTTAGAGGCATAGGCTGCATCGATGCCTTTTTCAATCATTTTATCAAAGCATAATATTGAGCCGGTCTGCAACATACCGCATAAGATCGTTTGTTCGCCCATTAAATCTGATTTTACTTCAGCGATGAAGGATGAGGCGAGGCAGCCAGCGCGATCGCCACCAGTTGCTGAAGCGTAAGCTTTAGCGATAGCCCAGCCATCGCCATTAGGATCATTTTCAGTGTGAACGGCGATTAATGTCGGCACACCGAAACCGCGTTTATATTCTTCACGGACTTCGGTGCCTGGGCATTTTGGCGCGACCATGACCACGGTAATGTCATCTCGCACTTGCATACCTTCCTCAACAATATTGAATCCGTGCGAGTAAGCTAATGCGGCTCCTTTTTTCATTAGAGGCATCACCGTATTAACGACATTAGTATGTTGTTTGTCAGGGGTTAAATTAAGTAGTAAATCCGCTTGAGGAATAAGTTCTTCATAACTGCCGACTGTAAAGCCGTTATCGGTCGCGTTCTTCCATGATTGCCGTTGTTCGGTGATGGCTGATTCACGCAAGGTATAAGCAATGTCTAGGCCGCTATCGCGCATATTAAGGCCTTGGTTTAAGCCTTGGGCGCCACAGCCTACGATGACGATTTTCTTACCTTTAAGGTAATTACAGCCATCGCTGAATTCACTAGAGTCCATGAATCGACATTTGCCCAGTTGCTCGAGCTGAAGGCGCAGAGGAAGTGTATTGAAGTAGTTAGCCATAATATGAATTCCTTAAGAGTCTAAAAGGGTGGTGCTAATAGCAAGTAAAAAAGATCATCTTTTTTGAAAATCTTCAATTGCTGCGTATTCTAGTCGCAGACAAGTGTTGCGTAAAATGATATATTTGCAACTTAATATTGCAAATAAAGCAAGAATAGCTATGATTGCACTTTACTTAACTGTCAGTGGCCGCCAACTATGGACACTAAATCTCTCGAAGTATTCATCGATTTAGCAGAAGATCTGCATTTTTCTCGAACCAGTGATCGGCACAATATGAGCCCATCAACCTTATCACGCTTAATACAGCGACTGGAAAGAGACTCTAATTGCTCATTATTTGAACGAAGTAATCGGTCGGTTTCCTTAACATCAGCCGGTAAGCGCTATTTGGATTTTGCTAGGCAAACTCTGTCAGCGTGGCAAGATTTACAGCAGGCCAATCAAATGCAACAAGATCAGCCGAGTGGGGCCGTGAGTTTGTATTGCTCAGTGACTGCTAGCCACAGTGTATTAACAGCTATTTTATCCGATTTGCGTGACCGGCAGCCGCTAATTGAGATCAAATTGCATACCGGCGATCAAGCCTTGTCGCTCAGTCGTTTGCAGCAGGGTAAAGAGGATTTTGTGATTGCTGCAAGGCCTGATCGACTCGATCAACACATTGATTTTAAGGTCTTGTCACGCTCGGAATTGGTTTTTATTGCTCCCAAAGCTGCTTGTCAGGTGCGTCAGCAATTAAGCCATGCTAAGTCAAGCGACGACTGGTCTGATGTGCCATGGGTAATGGCTGAGTCGGGTATGTCGCGAAGTCGTCTTGAGCAGTGGTTTCGCGCAGAAAGTATTAATCCTAGTATTTATGCCCAAGTCAGTGGTCATGAGGCTATTGTTAGCATGGTGGCTCTGGGCTGCGGTGTGGCATTGGTACCAAAGCTGGTACTCACAAGCAGTCCAGTATTTGATAGCATAGAGGTATTGAACAGTGTAACCCTCAGGCAGGCAGCAATAGACGCACAGATAGAAATAGGACTCTGTGTGATGAAGCGACGTATCAATGAGGCGCTAATCAATGCTGCATGGTTCGGTGTGGCGGCCATGGATGATGAATGACTTATTAATGAGTAGGCTTTTAATGCTGCCATTATAAGTATTAACCCTTATTGAATAATTTGTATTGGAATGACGATCATGAGTAATGAATTAGACGACGATCAAGATAAGCCTTCGCTTGAAGCGTTTAAAGATGACAATGATGAGGTTACTCCGTTAGAAGATTTCTTGCCGATTGATGAAATGGTAGAGGAAGTGTCTGAGGGGGGGGAAAAAGTTCGTCGAAAAGGGATTTATTTGCTGCCTAACCTGTTCACTTCAGCGGCTTTGTTTGCAGGGTTTTTTGCTATTATTGCGGCCATTAATGGTGATTTTTCGGCTGCAGGGCTGGCGATATTTTTTGGCCAACTGCTCGACGGTCTTGATGGTCGAGTTGCGCGCATGACTAATACACAAAGTCGATTTGGTCAAGAGTTTGACTCACTCTCTGACATGGTCACGTTTGGTTTAGCGCCTGCAATTATTGTCTTTATGTGGTGTCTTTCTGATTTAGGTAAATTGGGTTGGGCAGTTGCGTTTCTTTATGTCGCCAGTGCAGCTATCCGCTTGGCACGTTTTAATGCAGTAGCAGAAACCGCTGACAGTCGCTATTTTAGCGGTCTTGCTAGTCCGCCAGCGGCGACATTGGTGGCTTCTGCTGTGTGGTTAGGATACGACTTAGGTTATACCGCAAGCTCACTCCCTTTTGCGTTAGTGATTACCATGGCCATACTAACGGCAGCGGTGGGTTTTTTGATGATTGCTAATGTTCGTTATCATAGTTTTAAAGGGATTAATTTTAGCCGTCGTGTTTCTGTCGCTGCACTGTTACTGTTTATTTTATTGATCGGTTTAATTGCCACAGACCCACCAAAGGTATTATTTTTATTGGCTTGTAGCTATGCTTTTTCTGGGCCAGTGGCAACTTTATGGCAGCGGCTAAGAAAAAAACTATAAATTTAATTTATTATTTTTTCAGTATAGGAGCGTCTTTTAAGTTTGGCGGTCCAATGTCTGTAATGGAATGATTGTTGTATAGAGCATAAAAAATGCGTTCAAAGACGGCTATCAAAACCGATATTCTTAGCTCTGAAATAACGCCAGAGGCAGATTATATTAATCGCCGGCAGTTTATTTATCGCAGTGGGCAGACTGCAATGTGTTTATGTCTACCGTATCAATTGGCGCTGGCGGGAGATGCCGTTGACGATGCAGGCCTTAGGCAGTCACCGTTAGTTTATTCAGCGGCAGAAACACCTTATCGGAGCAATGAAAAGCAAACACCTTTTGTAGATGCGACTAGCTATAATAATTTTTACGAATTTGGTACGGATAAATCTGATCCAAAACGCTATGCCTCTGCAATGACTATTTCACCTTGGTCTGTTGATATTTCAGGTGAGGTTGAAAAGCCAGGCCGTTATCACCTTGAAGATATTATAAGGCCGCATGCGTTTCAGGAACGAGTCTATCGCTTACGCTGCGTCGAAGCTTGGTCAATGGTCATTCCTTGGGTAGGTTTCCCTTTAGCAGATTTATTAAAGCGATTTTCGCCAACCAGTAAGGCGAAGTATGTAGCATTTGAAACCCTTAATCGGCCAAGTGAAATGCGCGGACAGCGATCGCGGTTTGGCACAATAGATTGGCCTTATGCTGAAGGGCTACGTATCGATGAAGCGATGCATCCATTGACTATTTTGGCTGTTGGTATGTACGGTAAAACACTGCCCAATCAAAATGGTGCCCCTCTACGGTTAGTAGTGCCTTGGAAGTACGGGTTTAAAAGTATTAAGTCGATTACGCGAATTCATTTGACTGAGCAACAACCCGCCACCAGTTGGAATCTCACTGCGCCGAATGAATACGGGTTTTACTCTAATGTGAACCCCTTAGTAGACCATCCTCGTTGGAGTCAGGCAACAGAGCGGCGCCTTCCCAACTCGTTATTTAAACCTAATCGCATTAAAACGCTGCCTTTTAATGGCTACGCAGAGCAAGTTGCCAGTCTTTATAAAGGCATGGATTTAACTCGCTATTTTTGAAGCCCTGTGCTCGTGATAATTTGATAAGATGATAACTCAAACCTTCAAAGAGTATCGCTTCACCTGCAAGGTGGCGTTATTTGTCCTTATCTTGGTGCCATTATTTCTACTATTTATTGATGTTGTTAATAATGATTTGGGTCCAGATCCAGCTAAGGCAATGGCACATATAACAGGTGAGTGGGCGATGCGATTACTACTGGTGACACTTGCAATCAGCCCGCTAAGAAAATTAACCGGCACTACCGAATGGATTCACTACAGGCGTATGTTAGGCTTATTTACGTTTTTCTATGCCAGTCTTCACTTGTTGACCTATTGCTTTTTCTTACTTGGATTAGAGTGGCGTCAGTTATGGGCGGATCTGTTAGATAGGCCTTATATTACAGTAGGTTTTTTTGCATGGATGATGTTAGTGCCCTTGGCAATAACATCAACAAAGGACTGGCAACGACGTTTAGGCAGACGATGGCCTCAATTGCATCGATGCATTTTTATCGCTTTGCTGTTGGCATTACTGCACCTTATTTGGCAAGTACGCAGTGATCTTAGTGAAGCCTTAGTGTACGTTTTTATTGCGCTTTTCTTGATGTCTTTTCGGAGTGAAAAGATTCTTTCGAGCGTTAGACGATTAAGCCAATGTTTTTCTAAATAATCATATTCAGAGATACGTAATAAGCTTTTAACTATTTGGTGAATGGAGTTTATGAAATTAGTGTTTAAAGGCTATTCTTGAGTTGTTACCCAAATAGGTGAGCTCCAAGCTCGCTCTTGAATCGTTTTTATCATTGATTCTTGCTCGCAATACGCGGGTTTAGTGCTTAATTCAGAATTGGAGCAGGTGAAACCAGTTGATCGGCAGCTTGGATTTTCAAGGACGCGAAGGTAGTAGGCGGCTTCGATATCGGGGTCATAATCAGGATCTTTCCAGACGCGACAAAACTGAGTATGTCCTTGCCCAAATTGTTGGCAAGTGTTGCTATCCACATTGGCCGAGCTATTTTCGCCTGCTAGTCTAATCACTTTTTGATGCAGTTGGTTGTTCTTGCCCGGCCAGACTTTAATAATCTGCATTTGCTGAAGCGCCGAGCCAGGTCTTGATGATGTTCCAGGATCTTGGCTTGCAATAGCTAAGAAATGAGGAGCAGAAGTGGATGATGTTAACGCTAATTCACCACCCATCGGAACACCCTCTTTATAAGCGGTTTCAATTCGGTACGGTTGGCTGCACATTTTCGCATCGATTTTTTCAGCCGCAAATAATCGTAATGCTATTCTGGGTCCTGAAGTAGCGAATACTTCCCTGCGTTTCATTGCTGCAAATAATGCTTCGCGAGTATTCTCTTCCGCCCAAATGCCTGCAATACCACCGGTGGACATTCTGCCAGGTTCCACATTAGCTATCGGTCGTTGTGTGCCGTCATGCACCCATTCTTCAACATCAGCAGTTGTACCATAATGATTGTCAGTTGAGCCAATAAAGCCAAATTTAAGAGAGTTGACTCCTATTGATTGTTGTTCAGCGATGCCGGCAGCAATCGCAGTTCGAGTATAGTCTAACCGAGATACGCAGCCTTTATTTTGAAAGCCGCCCGCACCTGAGCCGAGTTCACAGTCATCAAAAATAGGTGCTTGCTGAGTGCCTGCAACGGGCCAGTTACGGTATTTTTCAAACTCACAAAATTCATCATTTCGGCCAATGACATTCCAGAGCCCATTTCTACATTCTGAATCGCCTTTTTCTTGAAAGCTTTCAACCACCGGTACTATATCAGCCCTTAATTGTGCCCATCGGTGTTTATTATTTTTATCGCCGGGGTAATCCAGCGAAAACATTTTACCATTACTGATATTTGAATTGTGAGGTATGGCGATAGCTTGACAATTATCACTACCAAGGTTGCAGTCGCTATTTAACTTTTGATAAAAGTCAAAAACTCCAGGCACATCACGAGATGAAATAGGCACATCGGTCACATTCTCATTGGCAAAAATAACATTATGGTGAAGGTTGGAACCTTGCAATGTTTGTGAGTATTCATAACCAATAAATGTTGTGAATTCACATTGCTTATTCCAGTCATTGGCAGATTTTTGTATTTCTTGCCACGGTGAATAGACTGCTGCTTTACAGGCGCTTCGATCCTTGCCGCAAATATTTTCACTAAAGTACATGGTATGAAAGACTTTGGTTAGCTCGCTTGAAAATGCTGCCATACTGTGTGTCGGCAATGGTTTTCTAACAAACTGACAGTCTTTGGTATTGTACACCGCTGATTCGGGGTTAGTGCATAAGGAAACAGTGCCGATATTTTCTGCATGATCAGTGACTGCAGCAAAATCGAGAGGGCGTTCTATGGTTACTTTGGTCAGACCATCAATTGAGTCAGTTAATTTTTGAATTGAAATGGATTTACCTTGTGCAAAGGCATAGGCATCATCGGGGCGATTGGTTGTACCAAATAGCATGGCATCAGCAGATAAGCCAGTATGGATATGGAGGTCACCAAAGTAGGCTTGTTTTAGCGTATTAAAACTCTCACAACTACTTTGGTGGGTTTCGTCAGCACGTACTTCGGCACTTAAGCGAGAATTCTTATAATCCGCTAAGGGGGGAGATTTTTCAGCTTGCTCACAGGCCGACAGAAAAGCTATACCGACTAAAATAATCAGTATCGATAAAATATTTTTTTGAAAAAGGTAGATATTAGAAAAAAACTCCATGGGTGCCCCTTTTTGCTGACATGAATTAGCTAGTCTCTCATAGCATATAGAATTACGCTAAAGATGAGGACGATCTAACATGATAGTAATTAATATGAAGCAGTGTCTGAACGTGATAAGTAGGTTACTAATGATAGTTTGATTTTACTCACTATTAGAACTGTCAGGGCCTAGTCTTGACTATTTTTTGTATAGCTTGTTGTATTGACGTCTTATTAGGAGGCTTAAGAAAATGTATTCGTTATTTGTTGTATCGATGGTACCAGTGGGCGGACTCGAACCGCCACTCCCGAAGGAACCAGATTTTGAATCTAGCGTGTCTACCAATTTCACCACACTGGCCTTACAATAATCTCGATAAGGTCGATTCTACCGCCAGTAATTTATCGTAGAAAATTGATTACAGATATAAAACGACGGACAGCGATTATATCAGCGCGGTTGCGAGGTGCAAGTATTAAAAAATTTTCCTGCTGAGGCATTGCTTATACCCGCTAATATTATGCTGGTTAATGCAGCTATATTCTCTGCAGGGTTATTAGCCGCGTAATTTGCTGGCTTATTCTGATTTTTTCCGCTAACCTGCGATAAAAATTTGTTTCTAAGATTATTTAAAAAACATGGACCTTTCTGACTTTGATTATCATTTGCCTGATGAATTGATTGCTCGTTATCCGACTGAACAGCGCACAGCATCGAGGTTATTAGCATTAGATAAAACCAATGGTGAGGTTTTGCACCACCAATTTACCGATCTAATCGACGAACTTCAGCCAAATGACTTATTGGTGTTTAATAATACCCGCGTGATTCCAGCGCGTTTATTTGGTGAGAAAGCTAGCGGTGGTAAAGTCGAGGTGATGATAGAGAGAATTACCAGCGGCTCACGTGGAATCGCCCAGATACGCGCTAGCAAGTCACCTAAGCCGGATACGATCATTCATTTAGAGCAAGGTTTGTCGTTGCGGGTAATCGATCTTATCGATGATATGTTTTTAATTGAAAGTAACGATGAAGCCTCCTTATCGATGGTCTTGCAGGCCGTGGGTCACATGCCGTTACCACCTTATATCGATCGTGAGGACGAGACTCTTGATCGAGAACGCTATCAAACCGTTTACTCCTCTCGTGAGGGCGCGGTCGCTGCTCCAACAGCAGGCTTACATTTTACAGAAGATCTAATTAAAAAAATTATAAAAAAAGGAATAACAATAGAAAAACTAACGCTAAATATTGGTCTTGGAACATTTCTTCCATTAAGGGAGGATAGTGTTGAGGATAATACTCTTCATAGCGAGTATTGCTATTTGTCAAAAAAAACAGCGGAAAAATTAAATGAAATTAAAAATTCGAAAAACAGAAGGATTATATGTGTTGGTACAACAGCTCTTAGAACTTTAGAAACTTCTTTTGAAGATGGTATTTTTAAACCAGTAAATAAGAAAACGAATAAATTTATTTATCCTGGAATAGATATCAATTCTATTGATGCACTAATTACGAACTTTCATCTACCAAAATCATCATTATTTATACTTATTTGTGCATTAATGGGTACAAACAAAATGATAAAAGCCTATGAATATGCTATAAAAAATAAATATAGGTTTTATTCATACGGTGATGCGTGCCTATTAGAGAAATAATATGTCTGGATATAAGTTTTTACTAAAAAAACAGTATAAAAAAGCTCGTACTGGTATAATTAAAACATCCTTGGGTGACATTAAAACACCTGCTTTTATGCCTGTTGCAACTCAAGGTGCTGTAAAATCTACTCCAATCAACATTATTGAAGATATTGGCTATGAAATGATANNGCTCCAACAGCAGGCTTACATTTTGACCAAGTGATGCTCAGTAAGCTCAGTAAAAAAGGGATAAACTTTACCTATGTGACCTTACACGTGGGGGCGGGTACCTATCAACCCGTACGTGAAAGTTACATTCCAGCACATAAAATGCATGCTGAGTATGTTGAGGTTAGCGCTGACGTTTGCAATGACATTCGTATGGCTCAGGCCACGGGCGGACGGGTGATAGCAATAGGTACGACGGCGGTGCGATCAGTTGAGACCGCTAGCGTTGAATCAGGCTGGATTGAGCCTTACTACGGTGATACCGAGATATTTATTTATCCCGGTTATCAATTTAAAACCGTAGACGCGATGCTGACAAATTTTCATTTGCCTCAATCGAGTTTAATTATGCTAGTCAGTGCTTTTGCAGGAAGAGAAAATACCCTGTCAGCATACCAGCAGGCCATTAACGAACAGTACCGATTTTTTTCTTACGGTGATGCGATGTTTATTTGTTAATTTAGATAATAATGAGAGTGTGAATTGAAATTTACTGTCAGTACGACCGATGGCTTAGCCCGCCGAGGGCAACTGCACTTTGATCGCGGTGTCGTTCAGACGCCGGCTTTTATGCCTGTCGGCACCTATGGCACGGTTAAAGGGATGTTGCCTAAGGATATTGAAGCCGTCGGCGCAGAAATCATCTTAGGCAATACCTTCCATTTAATGTTACGACCAGGCACTGAAGTGATTCGTGCCCACGGTGACTTGCACGACTTTATCGGCTGGGAAAAACCTATCTTAACTGATTCGGGGGGATTCCAAGTTTGGAGCTTAGGTGATTTACGCAAGATAACTGAGGCCGGCGTTAAATTTCGCTCGCCCATCGATGGCAGTCCTATATTTATTGACCCTGAGAAAAGCATCTCGGTGCAGCATGCCTTAGGCTCAGACATTGTGATGATTTTCGATGAATGTACCCCTTACCCTGCGGTGGAAACTGAGGCTAAAGTGTCGATGGATTTATCTTTGCGCTGGGCGGCAAGAAGTAAACAGGCTCATGGTGATAACCCAGCGGCCTTGTTTGGTATTGTTCAGGGTGGCATGTATCAAGACCTACGCGCTGAATCCTTACAATGTCTTGTTGATATTGGATTCGATGGCTATGCCATTGGTGGCTTATCGGTGGGTGAGCCAAAAGAGGAGATGCTGCATGTTTTGGATGGTTTAGCGCCGTTGATGCCAGTCGAATCACCGCGTTATTTGATGGGTGTCGGTACACCCAGTGATCTTGTCGAAGCGGTCTTGCGCGGTGTTGACATGTTTGACTGTGTCATGCCCACCCGGAACGCTCGTAATGGCCATCTTTTCACATCGACCGGCGTGATTAAAATTCGAAATGCCGTTCATCGACATGACACTTCCCCAGTAGATAGCGCCTGTGATTGTTACAGTTGTCAGAATTTTAGTCGTGCTTATTTGCATCATTTAGATAAGTGTCGTGAAATGTTGGGCGCGCAGTTAAATACTATTCACAACTTACGTTTTTATCAAAATTTGATGCGTGGCATGCGTGATGCCATCAGTAATAAAACCTTAACCTCATTTGTTGATGCGTTTTACCATCAGCAGTCCCAGCAAGGGCGATCAGACTCGCCAAGCAACGAGGTTTAAATGCATCGATGGTTAGGTCAAGCTTATGTATAAATTGTGTTTTTTTGTTCCCAAAAGTCATCTCGCTTCAGTTAAAGACGCGCTATTTGAGCAAGGTGCCGGTCAGTTAGGAGGCTATGAGCACTGTGCTTGGCAGGTGCTTGGTCAGGGGCAGTTCCGACCGCTAGCGGGCAGTAATCCCTTTTTAGGTGAAGTAGGCAACAACCATGCGGTGGATGAATATCGGGTTGAGATGGCGATTACTGATGAGCGTATCAAAGACGTCCTTTCTTGTCTGAAAAGGGTCCACCCCTATCAACAGCCCGCCTATGAGTATTGGCAGATTAATCCTTCTTTAGATTGAATCCGTTTTTTTGAAAGAATAAATAATGGCTGTTGAGCTTGGCTTTAATTGCTTTTGGTACCTTCGAGTTGATAAATAAATACTTTCGATTTGCATAGCATGCAAATCTTTAAGCATATTCTGTATTAAAGTTAGAGGGGCCGTTGTCACTGAAGAGTTATCCGAATCAGCGAGGATCGAGTTTTTGCGAGTAAGCAGTTGTCGTGAATTGAGTTGAAATAAAAGGCCTGCTAGCCGCTGTTTGGCATGTATCGGTGCATCATCGATGACCTTTTGACACAAAGCTATTCGAAGGGTTTCTAGTGTTTGAGGTTCAAATTCAGCAAGACAGCGAAGGGCCTCAAAGTCTGGCAAGGAGGCCGGTTTTGAAGGTGATAATGGATTGTTTTCAGATTCATTGACAATATCCATTTTTATCCTTGGCATAGCCGAATAGTTGCTGAGCGTGATTACGTTCCCATGGTACTCAATCTTCTATGATTGATCAATAAACAACCTAATATATAATGAGAGTAGCGTACAAAGAATGAATTGGGAAGTACGAAATATGATTAAAATATCCAATAAAAACAGATGGTTGTGATTTTTTTCATATTTGGCATAGCTTTCTTTCCTTTACAGATTTTACAAACTTTTCATGAAATACATATTTAAATAGCATTTTTAAATGCAAAGATTAAGATAGCCGGTTTTAAACAGAGGCATTGAGCTATGAAATTCCATTTAGGTGATCGCTGCCCAACACTGGATTCGGAAGATAATTTTATCGCCCCCAATGCCAGTGTGATTGGCCACGTAGAGTTAAAGGTGGATGCCAGTATTTGGTTTAATGTAGTGGTAAGAGGTGACAGCGAAAAGATTACGGTCGGAGAGGGTTCCAACGTGCAAGACGGTGCTGTTTTGCATGCCGATCCAGGCTTTCCCCTAACGATAGGTGATTACGTCACCATTGGTCATAAAGCCATGCTTCACGGTTGTTCAATTGGCGGAGGAAGTCTAGTGGGTATTAATGCCGTCGTATTGAATGGTGCTAAAATTGGTCGAGGGTGTTTAATTGGCGCCAATGCATTGGTGACTGAAAACACGGTAATCCCCGATGGCTCAATGGTGTTAGGTTCGCCAGGTAAGGTTGTAAAGCAATTGTCTGCAGAGCAGTCAGCAGCACTTATACACAGTGCCGAAAGTTATGTTGAAAATGCCAGACGATTTATTAAAGACTTGAAGCCAATGGTGAAATAAGTGATTCTTATTAGCTTATTAACGTAGCGGTTAGAATTAATGCCGAATAACCCGCAAAAAAATATTGCATCACCCTGTATCGGTGTTTGCGTATTGGATAACAATGATCTTTGTGAAGGCTGTTTTCGCAGTGCTGAAGAAATTGGCTGTTGGTCAATGTACAGCAACGAAAAAAAACAAGCGGTTGTGAAGCTTTCGTGGCAGCGCGCTAAAGAAGCGGGTAAGCTACTTTAATCATCATCAATTTGATTAAAATTATCGTCAAATTCTGATTCATTGTTCCAAGCAATGCGTTTCGATTTTACCCGACTAATCATGTTGTCTTGTATGGCCAGCACTTCAAAATGGTACTCTTTCAAGCTCAGACTGACACCGCTGGTGTCAGGAAATGATTCAAGTTGTTCCAGTAAAAGACCGTTAAGTGTTTTAGCGCCCTGCGTAGGTAACTGCCAATCCAATTGTTTGTTGATATCGCGCAGTGTTGCTGAGCCCATAATGAGAAATTCATCATCGCCATGGGGGATTATGTCGGCAACTTGCTCAGTGAAATTCGTTGTATAATCGCCAACAATCTCTTCTAAGATATCATCAATGGTGACCAATCCAAGTACGACCCCGTATTCATCAACCACTATGCCGATACGTCTTTTTTCACGTTGGAAGTTGAATAGCTGGGTATGGAGCGGCGTGCCTTCGGGTATGAAGTAGGGCTCATTTGCAGACTCTATCATTGCCCTCTTGTCGAGTCGAGCATCCGTGTTTTTTTCAATATCATTTTGTGCCATTAAATATCTTGCGCTCTGTCTAAGGTGCAAGATACCCACAAGATCATCTAATTCGTCCCTAAAAATAGGCAGGCGAGTGTATTCACTTGACCGGATTTGTTCCAGTAGTGTTTCCGAGTCTTGGTTGATATCAAGGCCATAAATTTCATTGCGAGGAATCATGATGTCATTGACGACAATTTTTTCTAAATCAAGAATATTGACTAACATTCCTCTTCTTTTTTTAGGAATAGTAGCGCTTGACTCCTGAACGAGCACTTTAAGCTCTTCGAAGCTTAAATCATCATTTTGATTGTGTTGAGGGTTGCCACCTAGCCGGCGGATAATCGCATTAGTGATCAGATTAGTGACAATCACGATCGGGCGAAATAGCGCTTGCAGTGGTTGTAGCAGGTAAGATGCGGGAAAAGCGATTTTTTCAGGGTAAAGAGCGGCAAAGGTTTTAGGTGTAATCTCGGCAAAAATTAAAATCACTAAGGTTAAGCTAATCGTTGCAATAATATAACCTGCATCGCCATAGAGTCTAACGGCCATGGCCGTAGCCAATGAAGCTGCTGCTATATTAACTAAATTATTGCCAATAAGGATTAAACCAATCAGTCGATCTGGACGGTTAAGTAATCGCGATGCTTTTCTGGCACCACGGTGGCCTTTTTGTTTCAGATGTTTCAAGCGATAGCGGTTAAGCGCCATCATGCTGGTTTCAGAACTTGAAAAAAATGCTGAACATAGAATTAAAAAAACTAATGCCATGCCCAGCCAGCTTATTGGAATTTCGTCCAAGGCTTATTTACCTCTAGATTATTGCACAGACATAATATTGTAGAAAAGCGGCCTCTTTGGCAAGTTTAAATTTGCTTTTCCACTAAAAAGCCTAAATAGAACATTCTAATCAGAGTTATAGATGAGTCAGATTCGATGTTTAAACGGTTCTTTTTAGAATGATTTCGAGGACAAAGTGCGTGCCGAAATAGGCCATGACCAAGGTTACGAATGCAGTTAAGGTCCATTTAACCGCAAGGCTGCCACGCCAGCCGTAGCGATGACGACCTAGTAGCAATAAACCAAATAACAACCAAGAAAGTAGCGATAATATAGTTTTATGAGCGAGGTGCTGCGAGAAGAAGTCCTCAATATAGATACCACCTGAGACCAATGCAATCGTCAAAATTAACCAGCCTATGGTGATAAATTGAAAAAGTAGCGTCTCTATCGTTTGCAACGGTGGTAGTTCGCGCAGCCATATACTGTTGCTGCGTTCCTTTAAGCTGTAATCAATTATTTGTAGAGCCACTGCTTGCAGTGCGGCGATACACAACAAGCTATAGGCGATGATAGAGCTTAAAATATGGGTTAGCATGCCAGGTGAGCTGGCGACAATAGGAATATGCAAAGATACGCGGTTTGCCATCGCCACGCAGACGATTGAAATTAAAAATATGGGGATAAAAAGGACTCTTAATGGGTAGCGCGTTTGTGCAATTAAACACATACTTACCACGATAAAAGCTGTAATTGACAAGGCATCAAAAAAACTGCTACTTAATCCTTGGTTTTGTTGGGCATCGATCAAAATAACAATAAAGTGCATGACTGCACCAATTAAACCCAGCAAAGGAACCGGGCTACTAGAATCAGTGACCGTTTTAGAAGTTTGATTCAGGTTGGCCAGCAGCTGGATGACGGCTATCAAATAAAATAGCATGCATGCTAGAGTTGCTAAATTAGCCAAAATCGTCATTGAAGAAATAGTCCTGTTAGTTGATGGCGTTTTTCCACTTTTATTCACCTGATGAAGTACAGTTTGTCATATGCTAGTTGTAGGATGAAGACTTATTTACTATATTTTAAAAGAGCACAAATGACAAGGATTCTCATTTAAAATCACACGTCTCACAGCTGCCTTGATCAATTGAGTTAATTACTGATTTTTGACTGCTTTGACGAATCAAGAATGGCAGACTTGGGTGATTTTCATGTCTCGGGTATACTTTACTATTTGTTATCAACGAAAGCGAATACCTCTAATATGTTTGAGAATCTCAGCGAACGATTGTCCCAGTCTCTCCGCCAGGTCAGCGGCAAAGCCCGCCTAAGCGAAGACAATATTAAAGACGCACTGCGCGAGGTGCGTAAGGCTTTACTTGAGGCTGATGTAGCGCTGCCGGTAGTGAAAGATTTCATTGAACGAGTGCGTACGCGTGCTTTAGGCAGTGAAGTCAGTCAAAGCTTGTCCCCCGGTCAGGCGTTTTTAAAGATTGTTCAGGCTGAGTTAGAAGTCACCTTGGGTGAATCTAATCAAGGCCTCTCGATTTCGGTTACCCCGCCGGCCATTATTTTGATGGCGGGCTTACAAGGTGCTGGTAAAACAACCTCGGTGGCTAAATTAGCACGTCACCTAAAAGAAAGTCAGAAAAAGAGCGTTATGGTGGTCAGTGCCGATGTTTATCGCCCCGCTGCAATTCAGCAATTAGCAACACTAGCAGAGGAAGTGGGTGTTGATTTTCATCCTAGCGACAGCGATCAAAAGCCATTGGCAATTGTTGAGCAAGCATTAGCTGCAGCAAAGCGAAGTGTCACAGAGGTATTAATTGTTGATACGGCAGGTCGATTGGCTATTGATGCCGACATGATGAATGAAATTAGTCGTCTTCATGCGGCGTTAAAACCTGCTGAAACACTGTTTGTGGTCGATGCAATGACGGGGCAAGATGCGGCAAATACCGCGCAAGCTTTCAACCAACAATTACCCTTAACCGGTGTAGTTCTGACCAAAATTGATGCGGATACTCGCGGGGGTGCCGCACTGTCGGTGGCCTCGATTACGGGTAAGCCGATTAAGTTTTTGGGCGTGGGTGAAAAAACTACCGCTTTAGAGCCTTTCCATCCTGATCGATTAGCCTCGCGAATCTTAGGTATGGGTGACATAATGTCGCTGATCGAAGAGGCCGAGCAAAAAATTGATAAGCGTAAAGCGAACCGATTGGCGAAAAAGATTAAGCGCGGTAAGGGTTTTGATTTAGCTGATTTTCGCGATCAGTTGCAGCAAATGAATAACATGGGTGGCGTCGGTAGCATGCTCGATAAAATGCCGGGGATGTCGGGTTTAGCGCAAGTAGCCGAGCAACAGGCAGCGACCAAACAGTTTGGCCAAATGGAAGCGATTATTAATTCGATGACGCCGAAGGAGCGACGTAATCCAGACATTTTGAATGGCTCTCGCAAGCGACGTATCACGCAAGGTTCAGGCACTCAGTTACAGGATTTAAATCGCTTGCTCAAACAGCACAAACAAATGCAAAAAATGATGAAAAAAATGAAAGGCGGTGGCATGGCAAACATGATGCGTGGCCTCGGTGCAGCCGGCGGGGGCCTGCCTGGTGGCATGGGTGGCATGCCAGGATTACCACCTAAATTTAAGTAATTGTTTTTATTTTATCGGCATTTATTGGCTGGCCGGTATCGCATTAATCGTAGGATCATTAGCTGGTCTTTTAATACACCAAGTTCCACCTGGATGATGAATGTAATTTACACATTTATTGCAATTATCGCAGCCAGACCGTGTAATCTCGCCTGATTTGAATTTATTCACTAATGCTTCGTCGTGGACTAATGCCCTTGCCATGACTACACATTCAAATCCATCGGCGATTGCTTTTTCCGCATTAGCCAATGATTTCACGCCTCCTAAATAGGCCAAAGGCAGGCTAACAGCTTTTCGAATTTGCATAGAGTATTTGTGGAAGTACATCTCTTGAAATATTATTTTTTTAGGTTTCAAAAGAGTAGTTGCTTTTACTATTAAACGTGAGATTGGACTTTTTAGAACTCTTGCGATGCCTTCTTGACTTACTGTGCTACCAAACATAAACCATGTCGATTCTATGTTTCGGCCACCCGATAGAACTAACATGTCGGCGCCTGCTTGCTCAAGGATTTTCGCAGTGATCGCCCCATCAGTCGCTGTCGCTCCTTTTGGAACACCGTCAGCCACGTTGATTTTAGCTAATACGGCTAAGTCTTTGCCGACAGCCTCTTTGACTGCTTTTAACACGCGTGCCGGAAAGCGTGCACGATTTTTGGCATTTCCACCGTACTGGTCGCGACGTTTATTGCTCAGTGGCGAAATAAATTGATTAAGAAGGTAGCCATGGCCCATATGGATTTCAACAGCGTCAAAGTTAGCCTTTTGCGCAATATGAGCAGCACCCACAAAGGCATCGATTACCGCTTGCATATCACTTTCCTTCATTGCGCGTTGCCAAAAGTTACCACTGAGTAAGCCAGCTTTATTGATCCCTGAGCTTGAACTAATTGTTGACCCTTTGACTTTTAATCCCATCACCAATGGACCGCCATGGGTAATTTGTATCGAGGCGGCTGCACCATGACTATGAATTTCGTCAGTTAATGCTTTTAAATCCTTTACTGAGGACTCCCTCATCACAATTTGATTGGGCAGTGTTCTGCCAACTTCATTTACTGCGCCATATGCAACCGTTGTCAAACCAATACCACCGCGAGCAAGATCGCCGTGATGTTTTAACATAGCCTTGGTTGGTATGCCATTTCTAGACATTCCTTCATTAGCGCCAGATTTAATAAATCGATTGCGCAGTGTCATTGGCCCAATAGTGATGTTGTCAAAAGGGGATTTCATTGAGATTTTTATGCTCTTAATTTTGTAGAAGAAATTTATTAATATTTTAAAAATGCTATTTACTAGCAGGGATCTCATTAATCGCTGGATCATTTGCTGGTGTTTTTATGCACCAAGTACCTGCTTGATGATAAATATAAGCTACACACGCATTACAGTTGTCACAACCGGACTGGCTTATCTCGCCTGATTTGAATTTATTCACTAACCCAGTATCGTGTAGTAATGTTCTTGCCATGACGACGCATTCAAACCCATCAGCTATTGCCTTTTCAGCGTTCGCTAGTGATTTTACACCGCCTAAATAAGCTAAAGGTAGAGTTACCGCTTGGCGAATTTGCATAGAGTATTGGTGAAAATACATTTCCTTGAAAGTTAATTCTTTGGGTGTCGAGAGTGCGGCGGCTTTCATCAGTAAGCGTGAAATGGGATTTTTTAAAACGTCAGCTATGGCTTGTTGGTTGATGGGGCTGCCAAACATAAACCACGTCGATTCCATGTTTCGGCCACCTGACAACACCAGCATATCAGCGCCGGCTTGCTCAAGAACTTGCGCAGTGATAGCGCCATCAGCTGCTGTTGCGCCTCCACGAACGCCGTCAGCGACATTGATTTTAGCTAATATGGCCAAGTCTTTGCCCACTGCTTGTTTGACGGCGGCCAAAACGCGAGCGGGAAAGCGTGCACGATTTTCAGCGCTGCCACCGTATTTGTCGCGGCGTTTATTGCTTAGTGGTGAAATGAACTGGTTCAGCAGATAGCCATGGCCCATATGAATTTCGACGGCATCAAATTTAGCCCGTCGCGCAATATGAGCGGCATCAACAAAGGCATTGATCACCGCTTGCATATCACTTTCTTTCATGGCGCGCTGCCAAAAGTTACCGCTGAGTAAGCCGGCTTTATTAATACCTGAACTTGAGCTAATGGTCGCCCCTTTGACTTTCAAGCCGGTTACAAATGAGCCGCCATGTGTAATCTGAATTGAAGCAGCAGCACCGTGCTGATGGATTTCTTGTGTCAGGGCGGTTAAATCTTTTAGCGAAGATTCGCTCATCACGATTTGATTGGCCAGCGTTCGGCCGACCTCGCTCACTGCGCCATAGGCAACAGTCGTCATGCCGATGCCGCCACGAGCAAGATCGCCATGATGTTTTAACATGGCCTTGGTCGGCACACCGTCCCGTGACATCGCCTCATTGGCGCCAGATTTAATAAACCGATTACGCAGTGTCAGTGGCCCAATGGTGATGCTGTCAAAAGGTGAAGTCATTAAAACCTCTGAAGCGCGCTTGGTTAGTGTTAGTTAGGCTTATTTGATCATAAACGCTATTTTAACGGCTTACTGGTTGAATATTTATAGATTCGCTGCAGCCGATTGACCTGCTAATCGCCCAAAAAATGTCGCATCGCCTATACTCATGCCACTGGCATAGCCGTCGGCGCAGCGAGGTAATCCAGCGCTGTTTCTGCCTGCTGAATAGAGCCCTTTGACGACCTGCTTTTCAACGGTTAATACTTCACCGGTGGGTAAAGTATCTAATCCGCCAAAGGTCATCACTGCATAGTAAGCGCCGTTGCCAATGGTTAAGTCAAAGGCAGCATAGGGCGGTTGGTCTAAACCCGTTAGGTATTTTTCGGCTTTATGAAAGACCGGATCTTTTCCATCAACGGCAAAGCGATTATAGGTTTTTAGGGTGTTAACTAAGGTGCCTTCGGGTAAGTTGATCTCTTGTTCCAATTCCTCTGCAGTATCGCCAACACCGGCTACGCTGTAGCCGCCTTTGGGTGGACGTTCAAGAATTTCAAAGTGTCGGCTATCAATGATTAAGTAGTAACGTCGATCGGGTCGATCTAAAATAGCACTTCCTAATCGTCCGTGATAGACATCTTCATTAATGAAACGTTGACCTGTGTCGTCAACAATAATGCCTTCTAAAAATTGCCTTGGTGGATAGTGCGGTGTACAGGTAAAACCTTCATGCATATTAATTGCATTACCACCTGCGCCGATGCCAATTCGAATGCCTGCACCGGTATCATTGGGGTTGCCGTTAGGGTAATTGCCTCGTGCTAATCGTGGCGCGTATTGTTTGACCATATCCGTATTCATGATAAAGCCGCCGCCAGTGAGAATAACACCACGCTTAGCATGTATGCATTGTTCCTCGCCATCAATACGCACAACGATTCCTTTGACAGTTCCTCCATGGTCGGTAATGGCGGTTAATGCTCTCGCATCACAAATAATATTAACCCCTTTAGATTGGGCTGAGGCAATGAGTTTTTCCATTAACGGGATGCCGCCGTGGTCACCTTTAATTTGTGGCTTGTGGCCACGAGGGGCGGGTTTCGAATGCTCCACAAAGGGCCAAGCTTCTTCATTGCCAGTGGTCATCAATGCCGCTTCGTTCGGTGTATTCGTGTGTTTATGCGGGTAGTGCTCGGGTTTGAACACCACCCCTTGTTCGATAAGCCAGTCATAGTGATTAAGTGATTGATCGCAGTACAGGCGAACTTTCTCTTCGTCAGCATTAGGTCCCGATGCCATCATCAAATGCTTAAACATTTCTTCGGTATCATCTTCAAAGCCGCAGGCGATTTGGGTGGGGGTGCCACCGCCCATGTAAATTAAGCCACCCGCAAGGGCAGTAGAGCCGCCCGCATCGCTGGCTGCTTCTAATACTGTCACCTGAGCGCCTGCATCGGCCGCTTCGATGGCGGCCGAGATGCCAGCGCCGCCGCCCCCGACAATTACAACGTCAGTCTCTGCATACCATTGTGAAATGGATTCGAAGGCGGCTGGTTTATCGGCTGAGGCTTTTTTGTTCATATTGGTTCCGTTAGTGACTGAAATGGGCTGCGAGATAAGCTGCAAAGGCATTCTTGCTCCGCAGATAGATTCTAGCAGTACTGCACAAGATCTGGATGAAGAGTCTTTAACGCGGCTTGTTTAACGTGGTCCTATCACAGCTTTTGCGCGTGTTGCTGGGTGATTAAAAAGGCTATAAATTGCGCCCTCTGAGCAAAAATAGACTGATGAAATGATCGATTGGTCAGGTCAGTGATCTATAATTGAATTAAGTAATTGAATTAAATGAATTTTTTGTGCTTTGCTGGGGGGGTAATTAGTACGGGTTCTAAGTTTGCAATTGGAGGTGTTCAATTGTCTGGCAATGCCGTATAATTCGCGCCTTTTCGCCCCTAGCTCAATTTTCGTTGAGTAATCAAGGCGTTTCGCCGCAAGTGGTTGTTTCAATAGATTGCTTTGAAGGGTTTAGGTGGTAAGTAAAACGAGTATTTTTTGACAAAAGACATTACTGGGAAACAAACAATGGTAACTATTCGATTATCAAGAGGCGGATCTAAGAAGCGTCCTTTTTATCATGTCGTTGTTGCGGATAGCCGCAAAGCAAGAGATGGACGTTTTATCGAGCAGATTGGTTTTTTCAATCCTATTGCCCGTGGTCAAGAAGAGCGTCTTCGTATTCAACTTGATAGGATCGATCATTGGGTAGGCCTAGGTGCTCAATTGTCTGATCGGGTTTCAGCATTATCGAAACAAGCAAGAGCAGCGGCTTAGTTTCGATAAACTGGTTGATGAGTTTAGCTTTGACAAGCTCAGTTGATCGGTCTTGCGTCTGAGTATGTCAGAGCAGAACTTAGTCACTGTGGGTCAAATTAGCGCCGTTTTTGGCGTGAAAGGATGGCTAAAAGTCCATTCCTATACAGACCCGATAGAAAATTTATTATCGTATAAGCGCTTTTGGCTAGAGAAAAATGGCCAACTGCAAACCGTTAATATTGACGCGGCAAAACGACACGGTGAAGGTTTAATTGTTCACATCGAATCGGTTGATGATCGTGATCAGGCCAGAGAATATATAAGATGGCAGATCAAAATAGCCGCTGAACAAATGCCCGATCTAGAGGATGGGGAGTATTATTGGCATCAACTGCAAGGTTTAGCTGTTTATTTGCAAGATCAGCAAGGCGAGCCTTCAGTTTTATTAGGCCAAATAGATTATTTGTTAGAGACCGGCGCTAACGATGTGTTGGTGATCAGGTCTAAAAAAAATTCGGCGGGTAACGGCGATGAGGAAATTTTAATTCCCTATTTGCCGGGTGATGTTGTCAAGTCGATTGATGTTGATGCAGGAACGATGTTAGTTGATTGGCAAATTGACGAATAATTCGTTTTTGGGAGGGAGGTCGCGTTGTGCAGGTGAGTGTCATTACGCTATTTCCCGAGATGTTTAATGCTTTGTCTGATGCTGGTATTAGCGGCAGAGCAATAAAGCAAGGTTTACTATCATTAGCGACAGTCAATCCTCGAGATTTCACTGAGGATCGACATCATAGCGTTGATGATCGCCCTTACGGGGGTGGCCCAGGTATGGTGATGACTGTAGGGCCGTTGAGTCAGGCAATAGACTCAGCGAAAACGAACATGAATGTGCCAGGCAATCCATCACCCAAAGTGGTCTATATGTCGCCTCAAGGTAAGCGGTTAGATCAGCAGGTGATAAATGAACTGGCTCAACAAGATAGTTTAATTGTGCTGTGCGGTCGTTACGAAGGTATTGATGAACGCTTAATAGATGCCGAAGTTGATCAGGAATTATCACTTGGGGATTATGTCATCAGTGGCGGTGAGCTTGCCGCTATGGTCTTAATAGATGCCATGATTCGTCAGTTACCGGATGCCTTAGGTGACAGTGAGTCTGCCAGCCAAGATTCTTTTGCGAGTCGTCCCTTGTTGGATTGTCCTCATTATTCGAGGCCAGAAGATATCGCTGGTCGCGTTGTCCCCTCAGTATTGTTGAGTGGTGACCATGAAGCCATAAGGCGTTGGCGCTTAAGGCAGTCGCTGATAAGAACGCGTGATCGCAGGCCAGATTTATTTGCCCAATTGCAGTTAAGTGATGAAGAGTGCAAATTGTTAGATGAGTAATATTAATAAGCAATTTGGAAATTATGTTAGAAGTTTATTCATTGTTCTTCGCCAAACGGAACAATGTTATTAGGAGTAAGTTATGAGTAACAGAAATAAATTGATTCAGGAAATTGACGCTGAGCAAACCTCAGCAAAATCGGTCCCTGATTTTTCTCCCGGTGATACAGTTGTTGTTCAAGTTAAAGTTAAGGACGGTGAGCGTGAGCGTCTGCAGGCTTTTGAAGGCGTAGTTATTGCTAAACGCAACCGTGGTATCAGCTCGGCCTTTACTGTTCGTAAAATTTCACACGGTGTGGGTGTTGAACGAACGTTTCAGACCTACAGTGCATTAGTTGATAGCATTGACGTTAAGCGTCGTGGTGATGTGCGTCGCGCTAAGCTGTATTACTTGCGTGAATTATCAGGTAAGGCGGCCCGAATTAAAGAAAAGCTTTCATAATCACGGTGTTTTGTTAAAAAGCGACGCTTGCGTCGCTTTTTTTATGGCCGATTGTTTATGATTAATAGATAGCAATGACCAAGCGGGCTTTTCGCCGCTAGAATTAAGTTGATTATTCAAATTTATTGGCCAGTTTCTCTTTGGCTTAATCGATAAAACCAACTAATAATAGAGGTATACGATGGACGCAATAATTGCTTTTTTACCGAATATAGCCAGTGGTATTGTGATGTTAATTGGTTTGATTTGCTTTTTTAAGCCGCAAATTATTATGGACTCTTGTGGTATTAGTATGACCAATAATATGGCTTTGTCAGAAGTGCGCGGTGTATTTGGCGGCTTAAACATCGGCAGTGCGGCGGCTGCATTTATCTATGCTGATCCTATGGTTTATACCACCATTGGTATGGCGTGGTCGGTGGTTGCTTTGGCGCGATTTTATTCCATGGCGGTTGATGGTAGCACGATAAAAGAATCGATTGCGCCGATTATTTTAGATGGATCAATTGCATTGATGTATTTGAGCGCAACGCCTTTATTATGAGTCATTATTTTTAAAGGTAAGCTTACTAAAGTTACAGCGCGAATTGATAGCCAATATTGAGCATGTCTTGCATTTCCATTTGAATGCCATTGGCGTCTTGATCAACCGTGGTGGTGTATTCAATACCAATTTGATGACCGCGATGTTCAGGCTTTGTGCTTAACAAAGTGACGCCAATAGAAACATCAAGCCTATCGCCTCCATAGTTATTTCGCCTAGTTTGGGGAGACATGTTTGGGTTAATTGAACCATCTGTTCCGTCAATATTTTTGGTATCGGTATAAGTCAAACGAACTGCCGTCGCTAGCCATGGGTTGACGCGGTAACTGGCCCACGAACTGGCGATCACTTGGTCACCTAGTGTATAACCTTCGTCATTGTCACTTAAGTGAAACACTCCTTTAATTTGACCGCCCCATTTGAGTAAATCATTTTTCCCATTATAAGTAATACCTGGCTCAAGGCCATAAGTGCCAGAGCCCAATTGCATGGGATAGGCTAACCGCATGCCCATATTGTTCGATTTAGTGGTACTGCCTGTAGGTATGCTGGCACCTAGATTTAAATGCAATCCATGAGAGTTACCATTGTGTAGGCTGAGTAGGCCTGATATTTTGGTATCTCCCCACCCCGAGCTTTTGGTATTCATAGGCATCTACATACCCATACCCATATCCATGGTTGAATCCATTTCTTTTTCCAAGTAATTGACCATAACCATTAATGTTAGTTTGTCAGAAGGTGCATACATAGCGCCCAACATGTCCATTGTTGTATTCATCTTCAAAGGAGCCATTTCATATCCCAATGATAAAATACCATTTGCACTGATTGCTTGGTCGCCTCGAAGATTATCTTCCATTGTCATCGTCATGCGACGGTAAGAAAACATCCATTCACCTTTCATGTGCATATGGTCACCCATCACTCCGATGGGTGCATGTTGATTCATTTTATGAGAGGCTTGGTGAGGCGATGCATTTACAATGTGACTGAAGCAAAGTAGCAGGGTGATAATGATCGGTGAAAGACTAGTGATCAGCTTGAATCTTAGAAGGTTCGATAGCAGCATGAAAAATGATCCTATAATGTTAGAGATAGAAAATGGCGGCCTTAAATTTTGCCAACTGCAAAATAATGCGACATATTATCGCATAAGGACTAAACCTTGATTCGTTGGCTGTCCAAGAATCTATGAGTAATTTTTACTTTTAGTTTTTTGCTTGGTATGACAGCGGGCATGACACTAGTAGAAATGAGGGGGCAATATGGAGTATAAAGTAGTCATTTATCAAGAGGGGATGCTCGGCTCGTTACTACTAGGTGGCTCAAAGGTTGATCCTATTCGTTTTAGTGAGTTTTTGAATGTTCAAGCGCAACAAGGTTGGCGGGTTCAAACGATGGAAAAAGATATTCGTCGCATGCTGCTTTTTTTTAAGCGTGAAGCCTATGTCGTCGTAATGGGGAGAGGGGAATGAAGATAGCGTATATCAGTTGTTTACTTATGTTCGCATTAGCGGCGATAGCGACTATTTTGCAAATTTGGCTTGAGCTAATGGCTTGGGATATTTACTTTAAAGTCATGATCACGCTCGGATTGTTTTTCTTGCTAATACTGGGCGTAGCGCTGGCTCGCCGCGAATACTTGAGCGACAACAAGTTACGCAATGAGGGCTATATCGACTAAGCTAAAGCAAGCTATGACGTTCGTTGCATGAGTTTATTTTGATGGGTATTTCAATAAGATGAGGCGACTGTGTAGTGGCTACGCAAACACTGTCTGAAGCAGATCAAGCGCTTATTGAGCGCTATATCGACGCTGTATGGATGGAGCGAGGTTTAAGTCAGCATTCCCTCGATGCCTATACTCGCGACCTGCGCGCGTTAGCGCGCTATTTATTGACAGTGCCGGCAACGCTGTTAACCGCTGAACACGCCGATTTAATTGGCTTTTTAGCCAGTTTAGCCCAAGCCAATCGCAGTCCTCGATCACAAGCTCGAATGGTTTCTAGTGCGCGAGGGTTCTACCGTTATTGTTTACGAGAGTCACTTCTGGCTAGCGATCCTGCGCTGCGTCTAGAGCCGCCTAAATTAGGTCGTTCTTTACCTAAAACCTTAACTGAAAGTGAAGTTGAAGCTTTGTTGGCTGCACCGGACTTATCGATCGCTATTGAGCAGCGCGATAAGGCCATGCTGGAATTACTCTACGCCAGTGGTTTAAGGGTGTCTGAACTGATTGGTTTAACTATGGCATCAATCAACTTACGTCAGGGTGTGGTCCGAGTCATAGGTAAAGGCGGCAAAGAACGTTTAGTGCCTTTAGGTGATCAGGCGATTGACTATCTGCAGCAGTATTTTGCAGGCGCAAGAAAGGAATTTTTAGCTCAGATCGGCGTTGATCCCAGCTCGGCCATTGTTTTTCTCAGCCGTCGTGGTCATATGATGACCCGCCAAGCGTTTTGGTATCGAATAAAGTTGTATGCTTCTCGAGTAGGTCTAACGACTGCGTTGTCACCGCATGGTTTACGACATGCTTTTGCGACCCATTTGCTTAACCACGGCGCTGATCTCAGAGTCGTACAGGTACTACTTGGTCACAGCGATTTATCCACCACGCAAATTTACACCCATGTCGCTAAACATCGCTTGCAAGCCTTGCATGCGGCCCATCATCCACGCGCATAATTCCCCAAAGAGCTTATTTAACTGCTACAATAGTTTTAATAGAGTGATGGAGTAATAGCGAACACGGAACATTCGTCATTAAAACTGATCTAATCCTCCTAATCACTTATGATGCCGGATAAAAAAGGGTAAATTGATGTGTAAATTATTGTTTTTATTTAGCTTTTTAATTTCTTCTATCTTTTCCTTGTCGGCCTTTGCCGATGACCATAAGCATTACGCTATGCTAGAAAAGCTGACTAAAATACGGCCTGGTTTGGTTGTAAAGTCGGTAAATGAAACTGCAGCCAAGGGTATTTTTCGAATTGACATTAATAATGGCCAGGCGATTTATTTAACCGAAAATGGCCAACATTTTTTCATGGGCGATTTTTTTGCGATCAGTGATAGTGGCTTGGTCAATTTAGGAGAGCAGGCAAAAGAGAAAGACCGCGTCGTTGCCTTATCAGCATTGTCACTTAGCGATATGATTGTGTTTGCGCCCGAGCAGAGTAAAGCTCATGTATACGTCTTCACCGATGTTGAATGTTACTACTGCCAAAAACTGCATCAAGAAGTTCCTGCCTTGGAAGCCCTTGGGATTGAAGTGCGCTATTTGGCCTACCCTCGCGCAGGCATAGGTTCAGACAGTTACAAAAAAATAGCCTCAGCTTGGTGTGCTGATGATCCACAAGATTCTTTAACCACATTAAAAGCCGGTGGCGATATACCAAGTAATGTGTGTGAAGATAACCCTATCGCACAGCAATTTGCTTTAGGCAGTGACCTTGGTGTGAAAGGAACGCCGGCACTGATCACTGAGGCAGGTGTATTATTGCCGGGCTACATGCCGGCTGATAAATTAGCGCGAGCATTAGGCTTGTAATTGTTAGTTTATAACATTGAGTTGGAAGCGCAGCCACCGAGCTGCGTTTTTGCTTTAATCGATTAAGTGGTAGCTAAGATGGAAGTCGTGTGAAAGCAATTAATATAGGTATCTGTGGTTTAGGAACGGTTGGTGCGGGTGTGCTTTCAGTGCTGCAACGTAATGCAGCGCTCATTGCTAGTCGCGCAGGTCGAAAAGTTTCTGTATCGCATGTGGCTACAAGAAGTGCTAAACCCGATATAAATACCAAGGATATAAAGGTCAGTGATGATATTTTTGCTGTCGTCAATGACCCCGATATTGATATTGTGGTTGAATTGATTGGCGGTTATGAACCAGCGCTTGATTTGGTCATGCAGGCAATTGCTAACGGTAAGCACGTTGTCACTGCCAATAAGGCCTTAATTGCCGTGCATGGCAATACTATTTTCTCAGCGGCTGAAGCAAAGGGTGTTGCGGTTCGTTATGAGGCGGCAGTAGCCGGCGGTATTCCTATTATTAAAGCCTTACGCGAAGGTTTGAGTGCCAACAAAATTGAATGGTTAGCGGGTATTATCAACGGCACAGGCAATTACATTTTGACCGAGATGCGTGATAAAGGTCGTTTGTTTGCTGATGTGTTGGCGGATGCTCAGGAACTTGGCTATGCAGAACCAGATCCTACAAAT
>DDDX01000082.1 GCA_002339085.1 Cellvibrionales bacterium UBA1969 | reverse complement strand
TCCATCTACAAAAGTTTTGAATGCGCTCATAATATTGCTATAGCCATGAGGTTACCTCGCCCCGAGTGGTTGATGGCGCGAGAAAAGTTGGGTCAGGCGTTAAGAACTAAGCCGCATCGTTTTGATCGCACTTGGGAAAGTAAATCGCGCTATTCAATGGATTGGTTTTATCCCGTGCTAACTGGAGTGATTCCAAAATCACAAGCCAGCCAACATTTACAAGCTCGTTGGGACGAGTTTGTCGAGCAGGGTATGGGTTGTCGCTGCGTATCAGATGAACCTTGGGTGACGGTGGCGGAATCTTGTGAGCTAACCATGGCCTTGCTAGCGGCAGGTGATCATGCGCGTGCAGTTGAAATTTACAGTTATTTGCACCAATGGCAGTTAGACGATGGCTCTTATTGGACAGGCTATCAATTTGTTCAAGATTTACTATGGCCAGACGAAAAGCCAACCTGGACTGCCGGTGCTATTTTACTGGCTGCCGATGCGCTAACAGAACATACGGCCGCTGCAAAATTATTTACCAGTGTAGAGTTATTAGATGCATCGTCAGATGAGTCTATGGGTAACGGTTAGATTCGTCGAAATAAGCCTAAAGTATTAACGGTGGGTAACTCTTCAAATAAGCCAGATGCTTTAGCCAATTTCCAAATGGTATAGGGTGCTTGCCCGCCTTGCGTTGGGTCTGGAAAGATATCGTGTATTGCTAAAATGCCACCGACTGACACGTGGGTTGCCCAAGCGCGGTAATCAGCCATTGCGGCGTCTAAGCTATGACCGCCATCGATGAACACCATGCCAAGAGGCGTCGACCAGTTTGTCGATGCTAACTTTGAAGCAGCCACAATCGGTATCACAGTGTCTTCCAGTTTAGCCTCTCGCATGACTCGTCTGAATTCTTTAAAGGTATCCATGAGTTGTGCTTGCGCATCGAATAAATCACTGTCGTGGTATTCCTCTCCCAGTTGATGTTCCTCGGAGCCTCGATGGTGATCAATCGCATAGACAATGCCATTTTTTTGCCGGCAAGCAGCGCCCAGATAGACAGTAGATTTCCCGCAGTAACTGCCGACTTCTAAACAGGGACCTAAAGTTATACTTTCTGATGCGGCCGCAAATAAGGCCTCACCCTCATCATCAGCAAGAAAGCCTTTGATTGCATCAACATTAATGGGTAAATCTTTTTTCGTGAATGGCATAATAATATCAATACTCTCGAGTTGGATTAATTATGACTTGACGCTAACAAAGCGACTCAATATCAAGCCAAATTCAAATAAAAGCCATGTAGGGATCGCCAGCAGTGACTGAGATATCACATCCGGTGGAGTGAGCAACATGCCAAAAATAAAACAGCAGACAATAATATAGGGGCGTTTTTTTGCCAGCGCTGAATGGCTAGTGATTCCCGTCCTAACTAGGATAACAGTGGCTACGGGAATTTCAAAAGCTAAGCCAAAAGCAAAGAATAATTTTAAAATAAAGTTTAGGTAGCTATTAATATCTGGCGTGACGCTAATTCCCATCGGCGCAACACTCGTAAAGAAGCCGAACACAAGTGGAAAAACGATGTAGTAGCAAAAAGCAATACCGAGATAAAATAAAAGCACCGAGCTAATGAACAGCGGCATAGCCAGTTTTTTTTCTTTTTCATAAAGGCCTGGCGCAATAAAAGACCAAACTTGAAATAACACATAGGGCATGGCTAAAAAAAGTGCCAAAAAAGCAGTCAGTTTAAAGGGGGCAAAGAAGGGGGACGCTACATCGGTAGCAATCATTGTACTGCCGTCGGGCAATAGTGCTTGAATAGGTGCTGAAAAAAAACTATATAAATCGTTAGAAAAGAAGACTAAGCAAAGGAAGCCCACAGCAATTGCAGCGATACTTTTTAACAGCCTTGTTCTTAGCTCGAGCAAGTGTTGAACTAAAGGCTGTTCTTGCCCAGCAGGGTTTTCTTGAACGGTTGATGTATCAGTTTGCGAAGACATAGATGCCATTTCATTGCAGTGGGTTGTTTTATTTTTCAGATTCAGTCGTATCGGTTATCTCAGCCATTAAATCATTGCTAGACGCATCTAAGTCTAGCAATGATTGCTGGAGTTTTTTGGCATTTTCTTCTAACTGTTCGATTGGCTCGCCGAGCTCTTTAAGAATTTTTTCATTATGTATCTGTTGTTGAATACCGTCGAGATCTAACTCATTTTCAAACTCTTTTTTAATTGAGTTAAAGCTATTTTTTATTTTGCTCGTCCAGATCATGATCTGCTTCATAGTGCTAGGCAGCCTTTCAGGGCCAAGAATAATCAGCGCCATAACGCTAATCAAAAATAATTCTTGCAGACCAATATCCATAGATGAAGCCTAATTACTGCTGGTCTTTTTCAGGTGGCTCACTGTTGGCTGCGTTATCGTCGCTGGTAGACTCAGCCACATCATCATCCGCCATTGATTTTTTGAACCCTTTAATCGCGCTGCCTAAATCGCCGCCGATATTTTTTAATCGCTTAGTGCCAAAAATCATCACTACGATGGCTAACACGATTAATAGTTGCCAAATACTTATACCACCAAGACCCATTGCCTTTCTCCTATCATTGAGTTGAAGCCTTCACTATTTTTACTTAAGTCGCGTCTCGCGAGGCTTTTTCAGTAATGCCTGAGGTGCCTTCTCTGCGTTCCAGTTCGTTCAGTACGTCGCTGGCACTGCAGTCCAAATATGACAGCATGACCAAGCTATGGAACCATAGGTCAGCTGTCTCGTTAATCAGTGCCTGCTTGGCGCTGGTTGAATGTTGTGGGTCGGTAAGTTCACTGCAATCTTTAGCAGCTAAGATAGCCTCTGTTGCTTCTTCACCGACTTTTTTAAGGATTTTATTTAAGCCCTTAGCATGCAACTGTGCAACGTACGACTGCTCTGTCGATGCTTGTTTACGCTGATCGATTAGTTTGCTTAGTTGTTGCAAGATATTACTCATAATTTTGCTCTAAATAAAGAGGTTATACGATCATTTGGTTGGATAAATAGCATCGGGATCTTTGATGACTGGTTCAACTGCAACCCATTGATTCTGTTCGGTTGAAAATTGCTGGTAAAGGCAGCTTTCACGACCCGTATGGCAGGCAATTCCGCCTTTTTGTTCAACCAGCAACAACAGTGTATCGGCATCGCAATCAAGTCTCATATCAATGATTTGTTGCGTATGGCCTGACGATTCACCTTTATGCCAGAGCCGTTGCCTTGAGCGAGACCAGTAAATGGCTTCGCCACGATCTAGGCTGGCGGCCAATGCGTCCGCATTCATCCAAGCCAGCATTAAAACCTTCTTGGTTTCAGCGTCTTGAGCAATAGCAGGAATCAAGCCTTGGCTATTCCAGTTGATACGATCAATTAGCGAATCGGTTGATTTATTCATAGCGACATTGATCAAACAGTGGGTTTCTCATAAAGGTGATCCTATTAAATCACAGATCACGTCATTAGATAATAGTCGCCAACACTTTTTGCCGATTTCTTCAGTGAGAGGCCAAGTAGAGGAGAGTACCGAGCAAGGCATAAATAGCCAAGCCTGAGTGGAATAAGCGTTGTTTGCGCAGCTGCGATTCAATGTTATCAATGCTGGCTTTTAATTCCTGTGGTGAAACGCGCTCATGACTGGCTTGGTGCAGTTGTTTTAGCAGTAAATCTGGCAGGCCCGGCAGTGCTTCAAGTAATGCAGGTGATTGATTTTTAAGTTCTTTAAGTAGTCTTTTGGGTGAATAATGTTGAGCCATCCATTTATCAAGGAAGGGGTGAGCCGTGGCCCAAAGGTCTAGCTCAGGGTACAGCTGCCTGCCTAGACCTTCAATATTAAGCAAGGTTTTTTGCAATAAGACTAACGATGGCTGTACTTGCATGCCGAACCGGCTGGCGACTTGAAACAAGTAAATCAACAGCGTGCCAAATGAGATCTCAGCCAAAGGTTTTTCAAAAATAGGTTCACAGGCACTTCTAATCATACCTTCGAAAGCGTATTGATTCGTGCCTGCTGGTACCCAGCCTGATTCAATGTGTAATTTAGCAACTAGGGCATAATCACGCTTGAATACAGCAAGAAGATTACGGCCTAAATAGTAACGATCAAAATCTGACAGTGAACCCATAATCGCGCAGTCAATACCAATATAGCGGGGTGATTCAGGATTTTCTCTGTCGACAAAAATATTGCCAGGGTGCATGTCAGCATGAAAAAAATTATGCTCAAAGACCTGAGTAAAAAATATTTTTACGCCACTTTCTGCTAGGGCTTTTAAGTTCGTATTATTGGCATTGAGCGCGTCAATATCAGAGACGGGGATACCGTATATTCGTTCGACGACCATAATGTCGATAGTGCTAAGATCCCAGATGACGGCGGGAATAAACAATAATTTACTGAGCTCTTCAGTGGCTTCAAAATTGCGCTTGAGCTGCGCGCAATTGGCTGCTTCGCGTTTTAAGTCAAGTTCATCAAAAATAGTATGTTCATAATCGCTAACCACTTCCGTTAAGCGAAGCCGTTTACCATCGAGAGAAAATTTTTCGACTATGCCGGCAATTAGGAACAGTAGGGCGATATCTTTAGCGATCACTTTCTCGATATCAGGACGAATGACTTTAACCACCACGTCTCTACCGTCATGCAGTGTTGCAGCATGAACTTGTGCCACCGAAGCGGATGCCATGGGTTCGACGGTAAAGTCTGCAAACGCCTCGTTGACGGATTGACCCAATGCAGCTTCTATAATAGCGACAGATTTGCTGCTATCAAAAGCCGGCACTTGATCTTGAAGCAGAGCTAACTCGTCAGCCAGATCGGGAGCCAATAAATCTCTGCGAGTTGATAGCAACTGTCCGAATTTAACAAATACAGGGCCAAGATCCTGCAATGCCATTCTCAGCCGAATCGCGCGATTATCGGCGTGCTGACTAAAAAGATTAAAGACACTGAGCAAGCACTTAATCGGCCGCTTAAGGTTTTTTTGCGGTACTAAGTTGTCAATGCGATACCGACCAATGACGCGTAAGATGACAAGAATACGAATAAATTTTTTCATGATAGGGTTGGCGAGGTGCTTTTCTGCTGGCGTTTAATTTTTGCATCAATGCGATCAATTTTCATCTCCAATGCCCTTAAGCGTTGGTAGAAATTTTCACATTCAATTTTAGCTGGCAGTAAACGCGCTTCTTCGTGCAGGAAGTCATCAAGTGTTCGTCTCGCTGTTTGCTGGGTTTGTCGGCTGAAATCCCCCACAGCATTCACGACTCGACCGGTTAAATGGGCAGGAATATCGCCAATAAATGTAGCAAGTTGGCCTTCCCAGTCCAGCTCAATTTTCTCAGCGATGGATTTTAATGCCATAAATAATTGAGTATCACCACTAATCACTAATTTACCATTAATCAATGCTGAAGCCAGATCGTCTGCAATAAGCAACGCCAGCCAATCACCTCGACTGCCTTGAATCCCGGCATCGGCATCACCTTCAAAATATTGCAGGACGCTAATACTTGAGTCGATGCGAAAGTAAAGGGTTAGCTCTGGTTGGGTACAGCTCAGTTGAATAACACGACCGGCATAATTTGCGAGTTTTTCTTGCGTGCATGAGTCTAGCGACAAGCTATGATTGATGGCTTGCTCAAGTGTGGCGCAACTTGCGCTGATTAATGTTGGGTCTATTTTCATATCGTAATGATCAGACTATACCTTGATGCCTTTATGAATAGCGACAATACCACCGGTCATGTTGTGGTATTCGCAATCGACGAAGCCGGCATCTTCTAACATGCCTTTTAATGTCTCTTGGTCAGGGTGCATGCGAATCGATTCGGCTAGGTAGCGGTAGCTATCTTCATCTTGAGCGATTAACTTGCCAATTTTGGGCAGTAGTTTAAATGAGTAACTGTCATAAATTTTCGACAGGAGCGGGTTGCCTGGTTTTGAGAATTCCAATACCAATAGCCTGCCACCGGGCTTCAGCACTCGCAAGATAGACCTTAAGGCTAAGTCTTTATCGGTCACATTGCGCAGACCAAAGCCAATCGTCACGCAATCAAAGTAATTGGATTGAAATGGCAGATATTGGGCATCGCCTAGTACATAGCTGATATTGCCAGTGTTGCCTAAATCAGTTTGTTTATCGCGTCCAGTTGCCAGCATTGATTGATTGATGTCAGACAGAATGACTTCACCCTGATCGCCGACTAGGCGACTGAATTTGGCTGCGAGGTCACCCGTGCCGCCGGCGAGGTCAAGGACTCGATGGCCTTTTCGAACGGCGGAGACTTCAACGGTAAAACGTTTCCAGAGGCGGTGAATACCAGCTGACATCAAATCATTCATGATGTCATAGCGACTAGCGACCGAGGTGAATACCTCCCCGACTAATCCAGCTTTTTGGTCTTTATCTACTTGCTGAAAGCCAAAGTGGGTAGTGGTTGATTCCTTAGTATCAACCGATGAATGATTGTCAGGGTGTGAGTTGCTCATTGCTGCCTCTTTCTTTGCCGAGCTGAATACCTAAAGCTAATATTCGACTAGCTGGTCGGCAGTATTGTACCCTTCTAGACGGCAAGAAAACAGACCGGTTTACCAGGCAGTCACTTCAAGGTCATGAGCCGCCATCATAAAGCCCTGCGCTTAGCTGCCAAGTTGAATGATCCAAATGCAGCTAATCAAGCCGATAATCCAGACAATAGAGCGTAAGATTGCCCAGTCAGCCAAGTAACAGAGAGCGTGGGCGATTCGCATCGCAAGAAAGATATAAGCAGGCATTAACATCTGCTCAGCGCTGGCGCCCATGAGATAGGCACCTAAAATAGCCGCCGAAAAAAGTGCTAATGCCTCCCAAGCATTTTGTTGTGCGGCAATGCTTCTGCTGCCAGGACCGCTGAGGCTGGCCGCCTGTTGCCGAGGGTTATTATTATCAACTACGCCGAATTCTTTATGCTTAAAATAATGACTGATAAAATTGAGAATAATGGGCATTATTGCTACAGCAAATAAGATATTAACGATTGTGCTCATGTTTTTTCCTTTTAGTGAGTCTGATAGAAAGAGATCCCGAAGGAATATAGTATAAAGGCGGATTTTTATGCCTTACATTTTTGATAGCTAAGCGAAACAGTAAGTTGTATTCTATGGGCGTTAGTTTTATTTGATTAGGCGTAGGTGTCGTTTAAAAAAGGGCGTAGCAATGACTGAGCAATCTGTAGTCGTTAAGGATTCTAGCCAGATGAGTTTAGCTGAAATTGAATTTTTCTTATTAAACAGCAAAATACCTTTACGAATATCCAGCGTTGGGACTGATGGTTTTCCTTTGGTTTCGTCTTTGTGGTTCTTGTATCAGGACAACTGTTTTTTTTGCGCCACTCACAAATCATCACTATTAGCAAAACGATTCTTGCTGAATAGTAAATGTGGTTTTGAAGTGGCCGCCGACAGCATGCCTTATAGTGGTGTCCGCGGCCAAGGCACCGTGAGTATGACCTTAGGCAATACTGAACAGTTATTAGAGAGGCTTATTCAACGCTACGCGATTGATCCAGAGTCCTATCTAGCAAAATGGCTGTTAAGCCGAAGTAATGATGAATATGTGCTATGCATTTCACCTAATTGGCTAACGGCTTGGGATTTTTCTTCTCGGATGAAAAAATAAATCGATAATACTGCCCGGTATGATTAAAGCTTGGTGGCGTTAATGATCTCAGTATTGGCTTCGCGATATTTTTGTTGTTGTTTCAATTGATCAAGGTAGCGTTGCCAATATTCATCATGATGAATGCAGAGTTGGTTTAGGTATTCCCAGGAATAAATACCGCTGCTGTGTTGATCGTCGAAAAAGATCTGTATAGCGTAATTACCAACAGCGACAATTGATATGATGGCGACGTCTTTTTTTCCGACTTGAAGTGTTGCTTGGTTCGGGTGGTGTCCTCTGACCTCTGCCGAAGGTGAGAAGACTCTAAGGTACTCAGCATTCAAGGTAAAATGTTGCTCATCAGCATAGACAAGCTTAAGTTGTTTAGAGCGTTTGTGTAAATGAATTTTTTCTGGTTTCACCATGAACTCTGTTCGCTAAGTTAGTGATCTTCTGATTTATAAAATAAATCGGCTCAGATCTTCATCTGCAGCGAGCGCCTGAAGTTGTTGATCGACATAATCTTGATCGATAGTTATCTTTTGACCATTAAGGTCGCTGGCTTCAAATGACGCGCTTTCAAGTAGTCGTTCAAGGATAGTATGCAGTCGACGTGCACCAATGTTTTCAGTTTTTTCATTAACTTGCCACGCAGTTTTCGCAATCCGACTAATCCCATCTGGAGTAAACTCAAGGTTTAAGCCCTCGGTTCCTAATAGCGCTTGATACTGTTCGGTTAAAGAGGCGTGGGGCTCGATTAATATTTTTTCAAAATCATCTGCTGACAGTGGGTCGAGCTCGACTCTAATGGGTAAACGACCTTGCAATTCAGGGATTAAGTCAGAAGGTTTTGACAAGTGAAAAGCGCCAGAGGCAATAAACAAAATATGATCAGTTTTTATCGAACCGTGCTTAGTGCTGATAGTGCTGCCTTCGATTAAAGGCAAAAGATCACGTTGCACACCTTCGCGAGAAACATCACCGCCACTAGCTTCTTGCCGTTTAGCTACCTTATCAATTTCATCAATAAAGACAATGCCAGTTTGCTCTGCTGCTTGAATCGCATCGGCTTTAAGCTCATCTTGATTGATCAGTTTATTAGCTTCTTCATCTTTCAATTGCTTAAAAGCATCTTTAACCATGAGCTTTCGAGTGGTTTTTTTATCTTTAGAAAAGTTAGAAAACATACCCTGTAGTTGGTTAGTCATATCTTCCATGCCAGGTGGTGCCATGATTTCAATACCGACAGGACTATCACTGAGCTCGATGTTAATTTCTTTTTCATCCAGTTCACCTTCACGCAATTTCTTTCGAAAGAGTTGGCGGGTCTGGGTCTGTTTGTCGTTTTTATCGATATCCCGTGCCGGAGGAAGCAGTACGTCTAAAATGCGTTCTTCTGCTGCTTCGCTAGCACGGTAGTCAACTTTAGCCACGGCGCTTTCACGACGGTTTTTAATGGCAGCATCGACAAGATCACGAATAATGGATTCAACATCGCGTCCGACATAGCCAACTTCGGTAAATTTTGTGGCTTCAACTTTAATAAAGGGCGCATTAGCGAGTCTAGCGAGACGGCGGGCTATTTCAGTTTTACCGACACCCGTTGGACCAATCATCAAAATATTTTTAGGGGTTATTTCGCCGCGAAAATCTTCAGCTAATTGCATTCTCCGCCATCGATTACGCAGAGCAATGGAGACCGCTCGTTTGGCTGCGTCTTGTCCAACAATATGTCTATCGAGTTCATGAACAATTTCTCTTGGTGTCATCGACATCTAACTGATTATCCTCTTTATCCGCGGCAAAAATTATTACTGTTCAGCCTCTAGGCTTTCAATGGTGTGGTTGTGGTTGGTATAAATACAGATATCACCGGCTATCGTTAACCCTTTTTTGACAATATCTTCAGCACTTAGATCAGTATTATCGAGTAATGCCCGAGCGGCACTTTGAGCAAAAGGTCCCCCTGAGCCAATGGCTATCAGGCTGTCCTCCGGCTCAATAACATCGCCGTTGCCGGTAATCATGAGTGAGGTTTTGGCATCGGCAACAGCCAACAGTGCTTCTAGGCGCCTGAGCGCGCGATCGGTTCGCCAATCCTTGGCCAGCTCGACGGCGGCTCTTGTTAGGTGGCCTTGGTATTTTTCGAGTTGTGCTTCAAATCGTTCAAATAAGGCGAAGGCATCAGCGGTGCCGCCGGCAAATCCAGCAATAACGCCACCGCGATATAAACGCCTAACCTTGCGAGCATTGCCTTTCATGACGGTGTTCCCCATAGAGACTTGGCCATCGCCACCGATAACAACATGGCCGTTGCGTCGCACTGATAATATCGTGGTTCCTCTGTATTGCTCCATCATTAGTACCTTTAAAATTTAGTGGGTCATTGTACGGTAAGTTATCGCGATTCTTCTCTTACCATCGCTTCAAATTTATTAGTCATTAACTGTGATCGAGCTGCAGCCATTTCGCGACGCGACGTAAAAGGCCCAATCATCACTCGGTGCCAGCGGTTTCCTGACGCATTAATAGATGCGCTAATGGTAGGTTCAAATCCTAATAAGGTTAATTCGACTAACCGCTGTTCGGCTTGTTGTTCTGTTTTAAATGAGCCGGCTTGAATACTATAAACAGTCTCTTTTTTTACATTGGTATCATTGCTAGAAGATTCGGGCTGTTTGATATTGACGGCATTGCCTTTCAGCCTTTCGTAAAAAGTAAATGCCTGCTGTTTCCTATTCAACGATTTTTCTTGCTCTGGAATGGTTTGATCGGTGGATGATTGCTTATTACTGATATTGTTGACTTTTATTCCGCTGATCAAATACAAGCCACTAGCAAATGTTAGCGTAACAATGATGGTCGATGCGATGCGTAGCTTAGAAATTGAGTTTTTCTGGCCTGTGCGAGGCCTGTTCTTTTTTGGTTTTACGTTACTTTTTTTATTGACCATGGTCGATAGTATCCTTGGCTGGGGAGGATGCCTGTTTAACTAACGCTATGTGAGACGATGTCTTCATTTTACATTTTTGTGGGCGCACTCACGCCGAGTAAGTTTAGGCCGTTTTCGATGACCTGACGACTGGCCTCAGCTAGTGTTAAGCGTGCGTTGCGCAGTTTGTCATCTGCGACTAATAACTGCCATTCTTTTTGTTGCGAACCACTGGCATACCAGGCATGAAGATTGGCCGCTAAGTCACGCAAGTAGCTGGCAATATTGTGAGGTGCGAAGTCGCGCGCACTATTAGCGACACAATCAGGATAGGCGGCCAGGGTTTTTAGTAAGGCCAGTTCGGTATCGGTAACGAGTAACTCAAGGTTTGCTTTGCCTAATGTTAAATCAAAAGGCAGAGACTTATCAGCGGCTTGTCGCATGACGCTGCAGACTCGAGCGTGCGCGTATTGAATATAAAAAACCGGGTTATCATTAGTTTTTTGCAGGGCCAAGTCAATATCAAAAGTCAGCTGTGAATCGGCACGGCGAGCGACTAAGAAATAACGCGTTGTATCACAGCCCACTTGCTCAATTAAATCACTTAAGGTGACATAGCTACCCGCGCGCTTTGAGATTTTAACTTCTTCGCCATCACGCATGACGGTAACCATTTGGTGTAAAACATAATCTGGCCAGCCCTGTGGAATGCCAACCTGTAAAGCTTGTAAGCCGGCTCTAACACGGGTAATGGTGCTATGGTGATCTGCGCCTTGCTCATTGATCACTGTGGTAAAGCCTCGCTGCCATTTCTCAAGATGGTAGGCTACATCCGGTACAAAGTATGTGTAGCCGCCATCGGACTTGCGCATTACGCGGTCTTTATCATCGCCAAATTCGGTGGTCTTAAGCCAAAGTGCACCTTCTGATTCATAAGTGAAGCCGTTAGCGATTAATGTCTTTACCGTCGACTCGACTTTACCGTCGGTATATAAGTCTGACTCCAGCGAAAATACATCAAACTCGACGCGAAAGGCTTGCAAGTCGATATCTTGTTCATTGCGAAGGTAAGCGACGGCATAGTCACGAATGGCTGAATGATTGTCAGCATCGGCCAAACCAGCGATACCATTGACCATCTTACCGGCCATGTAGTAGGCGGCCAGCTCTGTGATATATTCACCTCGATAACCGTCTTCTGGCCATTGCGGGTCGTTGGGGCCAATACCTTGGCAGCGCGATTGTACTGAGGCGGCTAAATTATTAATTTGTTGGCCTGCATCGTTGTAGTAAAACTCGCGCGTAACATTCCAACCACTCGCGCTAAGAAGCCGACAAATACTGTCGCCGACCGCTGCGCCACGACCATGGCCGACATGTAATGGCCCGGTTGGGTTGGCCGAAACAAACTCTACTTGAACCGCCTTGGGCTGTCCTTTGCTATCATGCCCGTTTTGATTCTGGCCAAAGCGCTCGCCTTGCTCGATTATATTTAGCACAACATCCGTTTGGGTTGTTTTGACTAAAAAGAAATTAATAAAACCCGGCCCAGCTATGTCAGTACTTAGTACCAGCTCATTATCAGGTAGGTTTTCACAGATCAATGCTGCCAGTTCGCGCGGTGCAAGGCCGCTGGATTTTGCCAGCGCTAAAGCGATATTGCAGGCTAAATCGCCGTGGCTTGAATCCCGAGTGCGTTCAACCTTTATTGCCGGCAAGGCAATTGACGGCAGCACTTCACTGCTAATCATATTGTCGATGGCTTGCTGAATCAGTTGCTGAATAATGTCTTTCATGAATACAGTGGTCTCAGTTTCTTATAGCGGTGCAAGGCTAGTCGCTTCCTGAATGTAAACAGCAATGTCCTTTATTCGGGTGCAATAGCAGCTGCCTGCTATTATGGCGAGTCCGATCTCATCCGACAAGGTCGGCGTGTATTTAGATGACATCTTGCGGATCAATATCGACACTCCATCGAAGGCTGCTGGGCAATTTTGCGGCTTCAAACTGCTGTACAAATTGTTCGATAGTGTTGTGTAGGGCTTTTCTCTGCGGTGACTTGATAATTAATTGGGCGCGATGTCGACCGGCTCGTTTTTCCATAATGTTTGCTAATGGGCCTAATATTTGACAGTGATTATTGGCAGGATGATCGCGTAACAACTGAGAAAGAACTTGCATTGCTTGTTGGGGCTTAGTGCTGTCTGCTCTTAGTATCGCCATATGCGTGATAGGCGGCAGTGAGTAAAGTTCTCGCTCGGCCATTAACGTCGCCTTTACCCCTTGGTAGCTGTGTTGCTGCCAATTTATTAACAAAGGGTGGTCAGGTAAATGCGTTTGGATTAATACCCGTCCCAATGTGTCACTTCGGCCGGCACGACCTGCTACTTGTGTCAGTAACTGAAGGGTTTTTTCAGCGCTTCGAAAGTCAGGACTATAAAGGCCTTGATCGACATCTAAGACCAACACCAAGCTTAACGCGGCAAAGTGATGACCCTTGGCAAGCATCTGAGTACCCACCAATATGGCTGCCTGACCACGATTAATGCGCTCGATTTGCGCTCCCATGGCTTGCTTTCCTTGTGTGCTGTCACGGTCAACACGCAGAATTGTATGCTGTGGAAATAAATCAGACAGTGCTTCAGCACTGCGTTGGGTGCCTTGACCAACATCCATCAGATTTTTTGACTGACATTGCGGGCAGTGGCTGGGGACTGCAGATCTGAAATCGCAATGATGGCAGCGAAGGGTGGCCGGCCGTTGATGGAGAGTTAGCCGGGCATCGCACTGACTGCATTGTGCTTGCCAGCCACAATCATGGCACATTAATAACTGTGCAAAACCGCGGCGATTGATAAACACCATCGCTTGCTTGCCTTCCGCAAGTGTACTATTGATTGCGCTAATGGCCTGATCGCTCAAGCCTTGATGCAAGGCTTGTCGTCGAATATCAACCAGTTCAATAGCCGGTGGTTGGGCGTTTCCTGCCCGTTGCTGAAGGACAACATGGCGATATTTATTGGCATTGACATTGGCATAAGTCTCTAAAGATGGCGTAGCAGAGCCCAAGATAACCGGCAATTTTTGTTTTTGTGCCAAAATAATTGCGATATCCCTAGCCGAGTAACGAATACCGTCTTGTTGTTTATAGGAATTGTCGTGTTCTTCATCAATGATGATAATACCTAAGTTCTGAGTAGGTGTGAAAATGGCTGAGCGTGTGCCAATAATAATTCTTGCACGACCTTCTTTACTAGCTGTCCAGGCAGCCAGTCGTTCGCGGTCATTGAGGCCTGAATGAAAAATTGCGATAGGGACTTTAAAGCGTGCCACAAAACGTTGAATAGTCTGAGGTGTTAGGCCGATTTCAGGGACTAGCACCAAAGCCTGGTGTTGTTGAGTCAATACTTTTGCAATGGCGCGAAGGTAAACCTCGGTTTTACCACTGCCCGTAATTCCCTCTAATAAAACAGTGGCAAAGTGATTAAGTTGCTGTTCAATCAGTTGGTCGGCATTGCGTTGCTCTGTGTTGAGTGTCGGCAGTACATCATTGCCTTCGCCCTGCAGTAAACTTTGGCAGTCTCTAGGGTAATAGCCTCGTGAAGACTGAAGGATGAGTGCTTTTTTTGCCAATGCCAATGCCGTAGTGCGAGAGTGCCCCTCTGCGGTTATTTGTTGCTCGGGAATAGCGGCATGCGAATGCTCGTCAAGTGCCTGTTGGCGGAGTCGGTTCAGCAGCGACTGCTGTTTGGGTGCGCGACTTAGTGCTTGATCATCGAGCCCTAAGCCATGTTGGCTAATTTGCCAATATTGCTGAGTGTAAGCGTCATAAGCACCGCCCTTACGTAGCTTAGTGGGCAACAAATTGAGAATAGCATCGCCTAGCGGGTGATGATAATACTGACTCATCCACCGACCCAGTGTCAGCATCTCTTGATCGAGCAAGGCAACGCTATCAAGTGAGCTAAGAATGGCTTTAAGTTTATTGGCGGCAATAGCCGATGAGTCGCTATGGCCGATCACGATGCCGGTAATATTCCTTCTTCCAAAAGGGACTTGCACGCGACTGCCCACTAAGTAGTCTTTAGCGAGTTTTCCTTCGGCAGGCAAATAATCAAAAAATTGCCGTAATGGAGAGGCAATCACAACTTGAATAATCCGTGCTGGGTTGCTGCTCATCGAGGGGTTGAAATCCTGGGCCATCAGAAATTGTATTTGGGTCGTTTTGACTGGTATCTAGTTTACTCTGTTTCGCCGTAATAGGCTCTATAGTTACGGCAGTAAACCACCCAGAGAAAACGATTGGCGAACATATCATTAAGTTATTGATTATAATGTATTATTTTTATTTTTTGGGTAAGAAGGTATATTTTTAATCGATCAAAGGTTGGTTGAGTATACAAAATGATCAGAGCTAGGGCAGAGAATACCCCCCCAATTCGCTTGCGTGCTGGTATGATTCTGGTAGAATCCCGCGCTGTCTAACTGATACTAGTCGATACGGTACCGATTGCTGGCCTAGAAATGATAGAGTCGCAAGTGAATCGGAGAGCGGTATCACGCACTGATCAAGGAAAACCCATGAAAGCAGATATACATCCAGAATACCAAACCGTTATTTTTCATGACACCAGTGTCGATGAGTACTTTATGACTCGCTCAACACTGAAAACCAGCCAGACAATAGAATGGAAGGATGGAAAAACCTATCCCTACTGTACGGTAGATACTTCATCGGCATCGCACCCGTTTTATACCGGCCAACAAAAGATATTGGATACCGGTGGTCGTGTTGATCGCTTTAATAAACGCTTCGGTAATCGTTCGACTAAGAAGTAGTAAGCTCTGGTTTATTTTCTCTCATCAGCTACAGTGTTTTCTGTAGCTGGCATAGCCATTCAGTATAATTAAGTTATTGATGAAAAGCGTCATTATCGGTTTCCTAGGCAGGATGAATCCCCGCTAATTTATAAAATTCACTATCCTTTTACTTTCCATGCTTGCCTAAGCGCCTTACTCTGTCTTTACTTTGTGTCTGTCCCTGTTTGATACAGTATTTTAATCATGGTGACCGGCCTTTTCTTTGGCTATATTGATGGTTGATTATGACAACTCGCTTTTCTAAAGATGCCCCTCGGCAAGCGGCTCTCGATTATCACGCATTCCCAGCGCCTGGCAAGATTTCAATTGCATTAACGACCTCGGCAGAGACGCAAGACGATCTTGCCCTTGCTTATAGTCCAGGCGTGGCTGAGCCAGTCAGGGCAATTGCCGAAAATCCAGAACTCGCATACAACTTCACCATTAAGGCCAACTTGGTTGCCGTGATCAGTAATGGCAGCGCTATTCTTGGTTTAGGTAATTTGGGCGCGTTGGCTAGCAAGCCGGTAATGGAAGGCAAGGCTTTATTGTTTAAGCGTTTTGGAAAAATTGATTCTATTGATGTTGAGGTTGATACCGAGGACACTGAAAGTTTTATTGAAACTGTCAGAAATATTTCTAAAACCTTTGGTGGCATTAATCTTGAAGATATTAAAGCACCTGAATGCTTTGAGATTGAAAGGCGCTTACAAGAGCTTTGCGATATTCCCGTGTTTCATGACGATCAACATGGCACAGCGATTGTGACAGCCGCGGCATTAATCAATGCCCTTGAGCTACAAGGTAAAACGCTGGCTAGTGCGAAAATTGTTTGTTTGGGTGCTGGTTCGGCGGCCATTGCGGGCATGCGATTATTAGTTAGTTTAGGTGCCAACGCCGAAAACATTGTTATGTTGGATCGCTTAGGCGTTATCTATCAAGGCCGAAAAGAGGTGAATGAATTTAAAGCCGAATTTGCTTTGCAGACTGAGGCGAGAACGCTCGATGACGCCTGTATTGACGCCGATGTTTTTATTGGTCTTTCGGGCTCGAATTTACTGAAGCCAGAAGCATTATTAACGATGGCGGCTAATCCGGTTATTTTTGCTTGTTCTAATCCTGATCCAGAAATTTCACCTGCACTTGCGCATGCGACTCGCGACGATATTATCATGGCGACGGGGCGTTCTGATTTACCGAATCAGGTTAATAATGTCTTAGGCTTTCCCTATATATTTAGGGGGGCGCTTGATGTCAGAGCGAGTGAAATTAATGAAGCGATGAAGATTGCGGCAGTGCATGCGCTCAAGGATCTAGCAAGAGAGGCTGTGCCTTCGGCGGTAGCGAAAGCCTGTGGTTTACTGACATTAAGTTACGGCAAAGAATATATCATTCCCAAACCCCTTGATCCGCGCTTATTAAACCAAGTGTCTGCGGCTGTCGCTCAAGCGGCAGTTGAGAGTGGTGTGGCACAATTGCCATTCGACGAAAAGAAATATAGCTAAAACAACTCTTCGTTAAGTTGTGTTTCTTTGGGCTTAGTTGAATTTTGCCTTGTTGATGATTGCTGTGGCGAGTGTTCCTCTAGGAATAATTCAAAGCGGGTATTTTTTGACGAGTCATTTGCCGCCTTGCCTGTACGGCTATCGATTTTAACCGATACCATGCCACTTGGGCGAATAGGTGTTGTTGTCTCCAGGCGATTAAGATTTTCTTGCATAAAGTCTATCCAAATAGGTAGCGCTGCTGAACCACCGTATTCGCGGGTGCCAATATTCTTGTTGCTGTCAAACCCCAGCCAAGTCGTAACGGCTAAATCAGGATGATAGCCAGAGAACCAGGCGTCGGTAGGGCCGTTGGTTGTTCCCGTTTTTCCCGCTAAATCTTTGCGTCCTAAGCCCCTAGCTTTTATTGCTGTGCCTTTCTGTATGGCGTCCTTTAAAATGCTATCGATGATATAGACCACACGGGAGTCCATAATACGGTCGGCTTGTTTAGTTTCTTTAGCCTTCTCTGCTTGAAGTTCCTGTTCTAGTAGGGCGTCCAGCGAGTCAGCCTCGATAAAATCTTGGTTTTCTATTTTGCTCGATTTTTTTGTCGAACTTGTTGAGTTGTCACAGTTTGAGCAAACCTCTACGCGAGGCGATTTAAAAACGACCTTTCCATTGCGGTCGATGATTTCGTCAACAAGAAAAGGAGTCACTTTAAAACCACCGTTAGCAATGCTTGAATAAGCGGTTGCGAGTTGCAAGGGCGTCATTGCGTAACTGCCTAATGCAAGGGAAAGATCTCTCGGCAAAGCTCGTTCGTTAAAGTTAAAGCGCTCTAAATAAGTGATTGCTTTACGAATACCTAGCTCCTGAAGTAGTCGGATTGAAACCAAATTTTTTGATTGATAAAGCGCTTCTCGGAGGGTCGTTGGCCCAGAGAAGGTGCCACCTGAGTTTTGTGGTCGCCAGTCACTTTCAAGTTGTTGATCTGAAAATACGATTGGTGCATCGTTAATAAGACTGGCTGCAGTAAAGCCATTTTCGATAGCGGCAGCATAGATGAAAGGCTTTAAATTGGAGCCAGTCTGACGATGGGCTTGAGTGGCGCGATTAAATTTACTTGACTGAAAGTCAAAGCCGCCAATGAGTGCACTAATTGCTCCTTGATTAGGACGAATAGCCACTAAGCTAGCATTTACATCGGGCAGTTGTGTCAAAAAAACTTCATTACTTTCGGGCGATATTTTTATTCGAATAACATCACCTGGCTCAAATAATTCAGTTAAGGATTTTATACCTACTCCTCGTTTATTTTCAGTGATGTAAGGTCTGATGGGATTGGCTTTTTTATTCCACTTGAAAGCGATTTCACGATTATCAGAGAGTAAAAGATGAACATAAGCTTGCGGTTGAATTAACGGGTCGTCATTATCAGCCTGCTTCGGGTTGGGCAGTTGTTGAGGGTTTCCTTGAGCCAGGATGGGCTGGTCAGAAAAAGCCGTAATCACTGCGGGCTCTAGCCCATTGATCGGCCGTAGTTGATTGATCATTGCAGACCACTGATCACGCTCCTCTATAGGAAAAGTCTGTTCAGGCCCACGGTGGCCATGCCTTAAATCGTAATTAAATAAGCCGTTTTCTATGGCTTGCTGCGCCGCTTCCTGTTGGTGGCTGTCGATGGTTGTTGTGATGGTGAAACCGTCGGTATAAGCCTTAAGGCCAAGCTTTTCTATGGCAAGATTACGAGCTATTTCTGCAGCATGGCCAGCATTTAACTCTAGCGTAGTGCCATGATAGCGAGCGGTGACAGGCTGAGCGGAATGCATTGCGAACTCAGCAGCGGTAATAAAACCTAATTTGTTCATCCTACCAAGAATCCAATCTCGCCTTATTTTGGCACGTTGTGAGTTATTAATCGGGTTGTAGGCCGAAGGTGCTTTGGGCAAACCGGCAATCATGGCGAGTTGCGCTAAGTCTAATTCATTAATCGACTTACCGTAATAGACCTGCGCAGCAGCTTCTATGCCGTATGCTCGCTTACCTAAAAAAATTTTATTCATATAGAGCTCAAGAATTTGATCTTTTGTAAGACTCTGTTCGATTTGGATCGCTAAAAAAATCTCGTTGAATTTACGCAAGAATGTTTTTTCACTGCTCAAGAAAAAATTGCGTGCAACTTGCATGGTAATGGTGCTGCCGCCACTTTGAATTTTACCGGAGGCAAAAAGTTGAAGTGCTGCCCGTAGTAATCCGGCAAGATCGACGCCTTGGTGTTGTAAAAATCTATCATCTTCAGCTGAAAGAATGGCATTGATAAACTGGGGAGGCACATCCTCTTTGCGGATTGGAGTTCGAAGTTTCTCACCAAACTCACCCATTAATTTTCCATTTTGTGAATAGATTCGCAAAGGGACTTGCATTTTTGCTTCTTGAAGAACATCAACCGAAGGTAACTTAGGACTAAGATAGAGGTATGTCGCACAAATAACAATCAAACCAGAGAGCGCGCTTAGTAACGCTAATGTAAAAAAAGTTTTAAATAGGAACTTTCGCGCTTGCATAACTGTCTGTTTGACCTTGGTAAACAAAGCTATTCAAAGACTGACAGGATAACGAAAACAGAGAAAATAAAATAGGTAAAAATCTCCTTTAGTAGCGATAAAACTTAAATAAATTTCTAAAGTAGTGTGTTTGATTTTGCCAATGGTAATGTTAGCCTTCATTTTCCTGGGGCAGAATTTGTTGACCTAGGTGTTATTGAAGCGCTTGGACACTCACAGTCCTTTGCCATTGGTTTTCTCAGTGATAATTTCGCACTTAATGTTGAGTTAAGGGTCATTGCCGTTGAAGGTCGCGGCAAAATCATTTCGCAGCCAAGAATTATTGCTAGCGATAAACAAGAGGCTGAAATTAAGTCAGGTAAAGAAATTCCTAATGAAGAATATTCGGCTAGTGGTTGCTCTATAATTAAATTTAAAGAGGCGTTTTAAGTTTACGTTTAAGGCCCAGAATTACCACCGATAACCTTTAATCTTGGACTTAGTGATTAAACAATGCCCCCGCAGTGAAAACAAAGTGTATGGCTAAAATAATTCACAAGTGCCTATTTTTTTGAAAAATCAAATTAGAACTCATGCCTTAATGGATAATGATAAGCCCATATTTTTAGGCGGCATTTTTAGAAAAAGCCAGCTAGAGCAAGAAACTAAAGTGTCTTTGCTGGGTGATATTCCCCTTTTGTACAGACTGTTCAAGCGAGCTATCTTTGGCTATCAAAAAAATAAGTCGCTGATTTTAATAACACCTAAAATATTAACTGATAGCATGTTAGACTTGTTTAGTTGCGCTGTGCTATAAATAGCTTCTTTAAACACAAAGCGAAAGAAGTCGGTGCTGTATGTCAGACGCAACGAGAATATTTCTGGTTGGCCCAATGGGCGCTGGGAAAACGACCATCGGTCGTTATTTGGCAAGTGCTTTGCAATTACCTTTCATCGATACCGATCACGAGATAGAGCAGCGAAGTGGCGCTGATATCCCATGGATATTTGATGTTGAAGGTGAGCAGGGGTTTCGCGACCGAGAGCATAAAGTGCTCTATCATATCTGCCAATCTTCACCTGCTGTTATTGCTACCGGTGGCGGTATTGTTATGCGCGAGGAAAATCGGCAATTGTTGAATCAATCTGGCACCTCAGTTTTTTTGCAAACTAGTGTTAGTCAGCAGTTGAGACGGACAGGAAATGACCGCTCAAGGCCTTTATTGAATGAGGGCGATCCAGCCCAGACGCTTAAAAATTTGATGATAATTCGTGAGCCCCTCTATCGAGAAGTGGCTGATATTATTATTGCGACTGAAAATAACAAGCCGCGCTTAACGGCGCAATCGATTGTTAAGCGCTTGAATCTTCCCGTACTCTAAGTAAGAACTAGCGCTATAAATCATGTTTTTTATGGCCATCTCAAAGCGGTTGGCTCAATGGATGAATAGCTGAATTTTTTGTCTAAGAGGCAGATCTTTGACTTTATCGTTGTTAATGGTTAAATATCAGATATTCACTGAAAAAGGTTCGCAAACGTGACATCTATTACTCTTCAAGTTGACTTGGCCGAGCGAAGTTATCCCATTATTATTGGTGCGGGATTTTTAAAAGACGAGGCATTATTACAGCAGTATATTGGCTCGGGTCAATTGATGGTAGTAACCAATGAAACCATCGCGCCGCTTTATTTAGACTCATTGCTGACTAAGATACCTAATGCAGACACGATAATCCTTCCAGACGGTGAACAGTTCAAGCAATTGGCAACGGTGGAGCGCGTCTTTGAAGCCTTATTAAACCAACGTCATAATCGAACGACGACGTTGCTCGCGCTCGGTGGCGGTGTCGTCGGTGATATGACGGGTTTCGCTGCAGCTTGTTATCAGCGAGGCGTCAAGTTTATTCAGATGCCAACCACTTTGCTAGCCCAAGTGGATTCTTCCGTGGGGGGTAAAACTGGGGTTAATCATGCTCTAGGTAAAAATATGATTGGTGCTTTTCATCAGCCTACAGCCGTATTAATTGATACCGATACTTTGTCTAGCTTACCTATACGAGAATATCAAGCTGGTTTAGCCGAGGTAATTAAGTACGGTTTAATCTGTGATGCTGATTTTTTTATTTGGCTCGAACAAAATATGCCAGCATTAATTGTGCGAGACCAAGCGGCTTTGCAATATGCAATTGCACGATCTTGCGAAAATAAAGCGAAAGTAGTGGCTGCCGACGAGCGTGAAGGTGGTTTTCGTGCGATTCTTAATTTAGGTCATACGTTTGGCCACGCGATTGAGACCGCAACAGAGTATAAAGCTTGGTTACATGGTGAAGCCGTTGGTTTCGGGATGATTATGGCTCTCGATCTTTCTACACGCTTAGGCTTAATTAACGCTTCTGTATTAGAGCGTACGATAGCACTCATAGGGGCTGCGGGGCTGCCGGTATCAGCGCCGGCTAATTTACCGACTAGCGATGCGATATTAGGCTTAATGGGCATGGATAAAAAAGTGCTTGATGGGCACTTACGTCTAGTACTATTGCGCGCTATTGGCGATGCTTTTGTCAGCAATGATTTTGATGCTGATTTACTTAAACAAACGTTACAACATTATTTGTAAGAGAAATCTCTTGCGTTTTACGCTATGGTGATGGAAATCAATAGAGACTCCGACTCACAAGTTGACTCACAACAAGGCCTTGCAGTTGATTCTGGCAAAGTTACTCCTGCTACCTCCCCAGCTGCCTCTGAAATATATCGTGATGAGAAAAAACGCGCTCAATTTAATGCGTATTTAGCAAGGTATCGATTTGAGCGCGATCCTTTTATTGATCAAGATAATAGTGGGTTGTTTTATCCGGGATCTGGTCGTCAGCAGGCGGTCCAATCTTTGTTACATTTCTCGCGTTATGGTAGTACGCCCGTTTTCCTTACGGGTCCCACAGGTGCTGGTAAGACCGCGACTTTAAGCGCGGCTGTGCGTGAGTTAAAAGGCGATGTTGATATAGCAAGCATTCGAGCTGAATTAATGATGAGTACCGCGCAAGTCTTCACTGCTTTAGCAACTGGTCTTGGTATTGATATCTATCATGATAGTGCTGACGATGTGGAGTGGTTGGGTCAGAACTTGCTGGCATTTTTTGAGAGCAATACGGCGATTGATCGACAATCTCTTATTTGTATTGATAATGTTGAGGATTTAGGCCATGAGGCACTGGCGTCGATATTTACTTTGCTTGCTGCGGCAGAAGGTAAATTAGCGGCTATTCTCGTCGGCCAGCAGCAGGTCCTGAGTTTATTGGAGTCAGCGGCAGAAACGGAAGATTTACTGATTAATCGAATTGAGCTAACACCCTTTAGTCAGTCTGAGGTTTATGATTATGTTTTTTATCGGCTTGAAGCGGTTGGGTTTAAAGGTGAGTTTCCGCTAAGCCAGATGCAGCTTCAAGCGCTAACCTATAGGAGTCAGGGTAGCGTGCGACAGTTGCATCAAGTGGTGCGTAGTATGCTAATGGCAGGTAAAGCTAGCCAAATCCCATCTCGTAAACCCTTTCCATTAAGCCATGCATTCGCATTGATCTTTCTAACAATTTTGATCGTATTTATTTACAACTCGAATATTGAAGAGCCGGCTTCAGTCAAAAATTTTGAGCCAATTGTGTTAGTCGGTGCTCAGTCAGAATTAACTCAAGAGCCGGAAAGTAATTTTCAATCTTCTATTGAAGATGAACCACACCCAACCGTTAAAGATGCCTTCACGGTAAAAACGGCTGATCAAGTTAGGACTAGTTTGCAAGCGCTGGCAAACGACCTACCGTCAGCAAAAAATACGGATGTGATGAGTGGCTCGTACGAAGTTGTTACTATAACGCCCTCAACGGCAGTGGAAGATGTTGGGGTCACACGTGATATTGCTACTCAACAGATTGATTTAAAAAAGAAAAGGGGTAATTTTCAGCCAGAAAACAGACGGCTTACTATCGTAGATTGGCCTGATACCGGTTACGCGCTTCAAATTTTTGGCACCCACAATCCTAAACGTGCCAAGCAACTGGTTGAGCAATATGCTGAGCAATTATCGCTATTTGTGTACGAGACGCGCTACAGCGGTAAGCCATGGTTTGTCGTGGTCAGTGGCCCCTATACAGGCCGTAATGAAGCCAAACAAGCTATTCAAGATCTAGCTTCCGGATTACAGCGATTAAGACCTTGGCCACGTAATATCGCTAGTATTCAATCCGATATTCAGCGATTTAGTGCTGTCATTGACCCTGAAGAAGAGTAGAATACTAAATAGAACTATCTGTATCGTTGACGATAATCCTAAGCTATTGTTTCTTATAGTTTAATAGCTAATTTCAAAGCCGATAAATGGATAATTGTTCATAGTCGTACTTACGTGTAGAATACACTCCCTTTTTTTAGCCTGATGGCCAATATTTGGCTCTGATTTTTTCAGTAACACATTGAGAATTAACAATATTTTTAACCAAAAGGGGATTGGATAGTTTCGCCTCTTTTTGCATCTAACCAAGATGAGAGGTTATTGTGGTGGCTCTCAATATTTTAAAATTTTCGATTTTTTGATTTAAATAAGCGATTCAAACTTATGACTGATAACACTAGGTTCGGCCTTTACGACAGCTCGTTAGATAAGAGTAGCTGTGGCGTTGGCTTCCTAACCCGAAAAGACGGCAAGCAGACCCATGACCTTTTAGTGAAAGGCCATGAGGCACTTTGTGCTGTGCCACATCGAGGCGGCATGTCGGCTGAAGGTGTAGGCGATGGTGCCGGTGTATCAATCGATTTATCATTGGAATTTTTTAACCGCGTCACCGGGCATGATTTATGTTTGGGTCAGTTTGGGGTGGGCAATTTTTTTATGCCAAGCGATGTCAGCCAGCATGAATTAGCAAAGCAATTAATTGATGATGCGCTCAGCGCTGCAGGCATGACGACACTTATCACCCGCGATGTGCCAGTTAATAATGACGTGTTGCGTCCTGCAGCTGTGCAGTATCAATTGCCGATTATACAGTGGGTATTTTTAGCTCCCGAGGGTATTGAAGGCGATAGTTTTAATCGAAAGATTCACCAAGTTTTATTGACAGTAGAATCACGAGCTTATACCGAGCCTAAGCTAAGTGGGCTTTATCCTTTGTCTTTATCAGCGCAGATGCAGGTTTTGAAAGGGCGTGTTAACTCAAACGAAATTATCCCTTATTTCTGCGATTTGAATAATAGCCAGCAAAGCATCCATACGCTGTATTTTCATACTCGTTTTTCCACTAACACAGATCCGCATCCATCCATGGCGCAACCTTTTCGGTTGATGGCACATAATGGCGAGTTGAACACCGATAAAAAGAATCGTTTATCAGAGGCGGCCATTGCTAGGGCAAAAGAAAACAATATTATTCGTCCCAAAGGTCAGTCTGATAGTTGTCGGTTAGATCAAACTCTGCAGTCTAGAGTGATTGAAGATGGTTTAGATTTAGTCACAGCCGTAGTGTCGATGATGCCGCCCGCTTGGGAGAACGACCAAACCTTATCGCCAGCTGTCAGAGCGATGTTGGAATATTTTTCTTTATATGAAGAGAAAAACGACGGCCCTGCTGCGTTGATTTTTGGCGATGGCAGCATTATTGGTGCGCGTCTCGATCGTCTTGGTCTTCGACCACTTCGAAGTATTGAGACAGAAAATTATTTGGCAGTTATGTCTGAGGCAGGTCAGATTGATTTTAAAGACGATGCTGTTTTGAGCAGAGGCCGAATAGAAGCGGGGGGTATGTTGTATTATGACCACCATCAAAAACGCTCGTTTAATACCAACCAAGCCCTTGAGATGTTGGCTGAGCGGCGTGATTATATTCAGCTTGTGAGTGGAGCACGCACTCATATTGAAGTATTACCAGAACCAGAAGAATCTGGTTTAGAGTCAATGTTAGATTATTATGGTGATTTAACTTTGCCTGGAAGATATGTTTCATACTCACACAATCAAGAAAGTTTTAGATTTTTAATGGACCCAATGTTAGCGACCGGCGTTGAAAAAGTATCAGCCATGGGATACGGCAATGCGATTAATGCTCTGTCAGATAATGAAGGTGGTCTAGTTAAATATTTTTCTCAGCGGTTTGCGCAAGTTACAAATCCACCACTTGATTCTATACGCGAAGCTGAAGGCATGACTCTAAGAGTTGCGCTTGGCGCAAAACCAAATATTGGCGACAAAGCTACTCATCAAATTATTATTGAATCACCAATTTTGAATTTTGATCAAATTGGTCGCATTTGTGATCAGGGAAAAACACCAGTTAAGCGATTTAGTATGCTGTACGAACCTGTCTTCAATGATCGTGATGCAAATCAGTTATCTCTGGTAGGGTCTATAGATAACTTATGTGATCAAGTTGAACAATTTGCTAGTGATCATGGTGGAATTGTAATTTTAAGTGATCGAGAAATATCAAGTAATTTTGCCCCTGTTGCAGTGACTTTGATGGTCTCGGCAGTTAATCAACGTTTAATTGAAGCAGGTCTGCGATTGACTGTTTCAATAATTGTTGAGAGTGGCCAGATAAAATCTTCTCATCATATTTGCTGTGCATTAGGCTTTGGTGCGGCAGCCGTCTATCCATTGGGTGTTCAGCTGCGTGCAGAAGAAAAATTCTCTGAAGACCCTGACCTTGCTTATAATAAGTTCGTTAAGGCGGCAGAAAAAGCACTAATGAAGACAATGGGCAAAGTAGGGCTTTGTACCGTCGAGAGCTATTCAGGCGGTGAATTCTTTGAGCCAAACTTTCTAAATACCGACGATCCAATTTTTCGTCGCTACTTCCCTAACATGAAATCGCCAGTTGGGGGTGTGGGCTTTATCGAAGTAGCTCAAGCAATGACAGACTGGCATCAGCATGCGCTAGACTGTCATTCCGAAAATGATATCCCGATGCTTGGCTTATTTAAAGAGCGGGCAGAAGGCGCAGGCCACAGTTACGGCATTACGGCTGTCAGGGGTTTTGTTGATTTAACCGAAGAAAAAATTACTTTTGGGGATCAAGACGATAAAGACACTAAAGATACCTTACGTTTATTAACCTTAAATCGCATGGAGAGTGCATTTGGCATCAGTGAGGAAGGCTATACCAACACTAGCTTTGATCGATTAACTAACGATGAAGTTAATAACTTTGAGATCACGCCCGGATACCGTGAATTCTCACGCTCTATGGCAGAAGAAAGAGCTCGGCGACCTGCCGCTTTGCGCGATGTTTTGGCGTTTCCTGCCGATATTAGTTTTATCGATAAGGCAGATGATTTTCGCGAAGAATTGATGCGATTTAACCGTGCTGGTAATAATGATTTTGTTATTCGTGGCCTGGATTGCGAACCACTTAGTGAGACTGACTTTGCTTTACAATTAACCGGCAGCAAAGCTAATGATGCTAAGCGACTTGAGCAATTAGCCATTTCGTTTATCGATCGCTTTGGTGATAATATTATAAGCCATCAAATTAAAGGGCAACGTCTGCTCATAACTGCAAGCCACGAAGCGCTCGATTACCTCACGCGTTTGCGCTCGGCACTGCCCGCTCTACCACTTGAAGAGGTGCAGGCCGCCAGTGAGATAACCCCATTTTTAGCCTCTGGTGCAATGAGTCATGGTGCTTTAGTCGCGACTGCTCACGAGGCAGTTGCGCACGGCACAAACATGGTCGGGGGTATGTCGAATAGTGGTGAGGGGGGGGAGCATCTATCTCGATACGGTACTATTCGCGCTTCAAGGATTAAGCAGTTTGCGTCGGGCCGATTTGGTGTATGGGCAGGGTATCTAGCTGACCCCATGCTTGAGGAAGTTGAAATTAAAATTGGTCAGGGCGCTAAGCCAGGTGAGGGCGGTCAATTGCCTGCACCAAAAGTAAATGTTGAAATTGCCGCTGCTCGCGGTGGTGTGCCCGGTGTCGAGTTAATTTCGCCACCACCGCACCACGACACGTATTCAATCGAGGATTTGGCTCAACTGATTCACGATGCCAAAGCGGCACGAGTACGTGTGATTGTTAAGCTCGTATCATCCGATGGTATAGGCACCATTGCTGTTGGTGTTGCCAAGGCAGGCGCTGACGTTATTAATGTTGCGGGTAATACCGGCGGCACGGGTGCAGCGTCAGTCACATCGCTCAAATACACGGGCCGTGCGGCAGAAATCGGTATCGCTGAAGTACATCAAGCGTTGTCTGCAAACGGTCTTCGCAGCAAGGTCATCCTCCGCTGCTCTGGTGCCCATCAAACCGGATCTGACGTAGTGAAGTCTGCTTTAATGGGCGGCGACAGTTTTGAGTTTGGCACCACGGCATTGATGATGCTGAAGTGTGTAATGGCAAAAAACTGCAACATCAAATGCCCTGCAGGTTTGACTACTAACCCAGAAGTGTTTGATGGCGATCCTCGTGCACTGGGTCAATATTTATTGAATATTGCTCATGAGGTGAGAGAAATTCTTGCCCAGCTTGGCTTGCGGTCTTTACGCGAGGCGAGAGGTCGAAGTGATTTAATGCATCTGTTAGATCACCCTTCCTCGGTTGGCCAATTAGATTTAAGAGCTATGTTGACAGTGGTCGATGAGTTTAAAGTTGATAATCCTATTTATATGGAACGAGATTTTGCTGTCGACGATCAATTTCTTGTCCATGTTAGACAAGCCTTAATCGATAACAAACAATTATCGGTTACTGTTCCTGATAGCCGTCATTTAAACAACTGCAATAAAAGTGTCGGTGGTCAGTTGGCAATTGACTTAGAACGCATCCTGAATCATGAATTGGCTGATATCGATTTGCCCGCAGTATTACAAGACCAGCGTGGCCGACGCTACCTTCGCGAAGCAAGCGTTAATATTGCCACACATGGTTCCGCTGGTCAGTCTTACGGTGCTTTCTGTAATGACGGCATGGTGTTGGAGCATACGGGCACCTGTAATGATGGCGTGGGTAAAACCGCGTGTGGTGGCCAGATTGTGGTGCATGCGCCTGCCAGCGAAAATCAAGCCATGGGTAATAATGTTTTGATAGGCAATTTTGCTTTATTTGGCGCAACAGGCGGAAGAGTCTTTATTGAAGGTCAAGCGGGTGATCGATTTGCGGTGAGAAATTCTGGATCGACAGCAGTTGTAGAAGGCGTGGGTGATTTTTGTTGCGAGTATATGACCAACGGTGCAGTATTAAACTTAGGTGGTTTTTCTAAAGGGTTTGGTAATGGTATGTCCGGCGGTTTTGCCTACCAATATGATCCTGACTGTCTTTTTGCTGACAGTATTAGCCATGACTCAGTACTACTGGGTTCATTATCAGAAAGCTCTGAGCAATCGGACATTCATGCGCAAGCGGTTAAGACATTATTAGTTTGGCACGTAGAGGCAACCAACTCGCAAAAGGCAAAGCAATTGCTGGCCAATTGGGATGTTGAGAAAAAGAATTTTTCCTACATCATTCCGCGTGCATTACTGCAGTATCAAGACTCTGAGGCTATTTTAGCGGCTAAACCACGTAAAGAGTTACTTGAAGAGTTGGCGACAGCGCTTGCAGCTCACCAAGTCAATAAGCTTAAACGTGCTTGGCGCTCAGGGCAGCCCGTCTTTCATGGTTTCGTGCCAGACACGCAACTTGGCGATGATGGTGACAAGAAATATGAATTATTGAATACCTATTCCGTGTTAGATACAGCACAAAAATTAGCGCTTAAAAAATTGCCCTCTATCAATGATGTTCAGCATCCTGAAGCGGTTAAAGCTACGCGCAATCTGATTTTGACTGAAGATTTTGCTTTAATGAATGGTTTATTGCGTCACTCTCGCCAAGCGATTGCTGGTTATAGTGATAGTGAGCTGGCAGCAATGATTGCTAATAAACGATTAAACGATTTTAAACAGACGCTAAGTTTGCGTAATATTATATCGATGGACAGCCCAGCTACTTATGGCTGGATTATCCATCAGCAACAGAAAAACAAAACAGCATTAGGTCGAATTCCAAGCTTTGAAGAGCTATTTGCCTTCAACGCGATGAATGATTTATTACCTAATGTGAGTCAATTATGAGAACCGTGCATGAAACCTCCCTTTATACCCGATGATGCCCCTTTTACGGGTGACCAAAAATCTTGGTTGGCCGGTTTTTTAGCGGGCTTACAATCTGCTAAGCAGATGGCAGATCAGCAAAATGCATCTTTAACTGCGACTGCTGGTCAAGTTGCACCACGGCTGGATATTTTATACGGCAGTCAAACTGGTAATGCTGAAGGTATTGCTATGGATGCTGCTAATGTGGCTAGAAGTCAAGGATTTAATCCTGTGGTTCAGGGTATGGATGACGTGAGTATAGAAGATTTTGCTCAGATGGGAAAAGTCATTTTTTCAGTCGCGACTTACGGCGAGGGTGAAATGCCTGATAACGCCGAATTATTTTGGCAGTCACTGTCTGCTAGTGATATGCCGAAATTACCTGATATGAAGTTTGGCGTATTAGCTTTAGGTGACACGGGTTACGATGAGTTTTGTCAGGCCGGTAAGCTTATTGATATGCGTTTGGAACAATTAGGGGCTACCCGCTTAGTTGATCGCGTTGACTGTGATGTTGATTTTGAAGATATGGCTGAAGAGTGGATTAATACCACCATACCGTTAGCGAATGATGGTGATGCCGTTGTAACGACTATTCCGCTTCAGGCGGAATCAGCGGTGGTAAAATCAATTTGGAATCGAAAAAACCCTTATCCGGCTACCGTTACAAAAAATCTATTGTTATCGGCCGAAGGCTCGGCTAAAGAGATTCGTCATTTTGAAATTGACCTTGGCGATAGCGATTTGAGCTATGAAGTTGGTGACGCGCTTAATGTGATGCCGGTTAATGATGCTGGCTTAGTTAAATCTTTGTTGGCTTATTTTTCATTGTCTGCTGATACCGTGCTCGAAGGTCAGGAGCGCACGCTTGGTGAGTTGCTGACTTATAAGTACGAGATTTCAACCCCTTCTAAAGAGCTCATCGCTGCAGTAGAAAAAATTGCCGATCACGATGCCTTTAGTCATGTATTTAAGAATGGTGACAAAGAAGCGTTGGCTGATTTTTTGTGGGCGAAGGACATTCTTGATTTACTGCAATTAACAGAAAAAGTGAGTTTTACTGCTGACGAACTCTTGGTTTTACTTAAGCCGTTACAGCATCGAGCGTATTCGATATCCTCCAGTGTTAATAAACACCCCGGTTCTGTTCATTTAACTGTAGCGGCGGTTCGATGGTCATATGAATCTAGGCAGCATTTGGGAGTTTGTTCAACGTTTCTTGCTGATCGAGTTGCTGAAGGTGATAAAGCGGGCATTTTTATTTCTACTAATAAGTCATTTCGTATTCCCGCTGACGACGCTGCGCCAATGATTATGGTTGGGCCAGGAACCGGTATTGCCCCATTTAGAGCTTTTTTAGAGGAGCGGCAGGAGCGTCAAGCAACCGGGCCAAATTGGCTTTTCTTTGGCGATCAAACTCGTGAATTTGATTTTATTTATCAAGATGAATTGGCCGCTATGCAAGAACAGGGTGTGTTAACTCGTCTCGACTTAGCTTTTTCTAGAGATCAGGCCGAGAAGATTTATGTGCAGCATAAAATGAAACAACATGGCGCCGAACTGTTTTCATGGTTAGAGCAGGGCGGTTACTTTTATGTTTGTGGTGATGCAACCCGAATGGCGCGTGATGTTGATCAAGCGCTTGCCGATGTGATTGCGCAACACGGCACAATGAATACTGAAAAAGCCACCGATTATGTGAATAACCTTAAGCGTGAAAAGCGTTATTTACGTGATGTCTATTAAGTTAACAGCTGTTTTAGTCAGCGACCTATCATGTCTGCATTAAAAAACGATCGTTTTATTCGCGCACTGCTTCGTCAACCGGTAGATGCGACACCGGTTTGGATGATGCGTCAGGCAGGGCGCTATTTGCCGGAATACCGTGCTACAAGGGCTAAAGCAGGTGATTTTTTGTCGCTGTGTAAAAACACAGAGCTGGCAACGGAAGTGACCTTGCAACCATTGCAGCGTTTTCCTTTAGATGCCGCTATTTTATTTTCTGATATTTTAACGATTCCTGATGCGATGGGGTTGGGCCTCTATTTTGCCGAAGGAGAAGGGCCTAAATTCCAGCGTCCTATTAGTTCGCAGACCGATATTGAAAATCTATCAGTCGATGTGTTGAGTGATCTACGTTACGTGATGGATGCGGTCACTATGATTCGCCAAGCCTTGGATGGGGCCGTGCCATTAATTGGCTTTACCGGCAGCCCCTGGACACTAGCCACGTATATGGTTGAAGGTGGCTCGACCCGCGAATTTAAAAAGATTAAGCGTTTACTTTATGCCAATCCAACGGCTATGCACCTGTTGTTAGATAAGTTGGCGATAGTAGTGACTAATTACTTGAACGCCCAGATTGATGCCGGTGCGCAAGCAGTACAAATATTTGATACTTGGGGCGGTGTCCTTAGTCACGCCAGCTATTTGGAATTCTCGCTGGATTATATTCAGAAGATCATTGCTGGTTTAAAGGTTAATCGACCGGATGGTACGGTGGTGCCTGTTATTGCTTTCACTAAAGGTGGAGCACCTTGGTTGGAGGCTATTAGCCAATGCGGCTGCCATGCGGTTGGCCTTGATTGGACAGTGGATCTCGGTATTGCAAAAGCTAAAGTAGGATCGCAAGTAGCGTTGCAAGGTAATATGGATCCTAATATATTATTGGCGCCTATCTCGGTTATTGAAGAAGAAGTCAAAAGATTGCTCGCGTCTTACGGGCAGCATGACGCAGACTCTGGCCACGTTTTTAATCTCGGGCATGGCATTACGCCAGACGTTGAACCCGAACATGCGGCCGCCTTTATCGAAGCGGTTAAGCAGTTTTCCCCGTATTATCATCAGTAGTCAATCGATGGCCACTTAACGTTATCATTAGCTTAAATTTTGATTCATAGACAATGAAGGCATTGATTCGTCAGGTTTGCCTACAACGACGGCCGGCACACCGGTAACCATTGAGTGTGCAGGAACGTCGTTAAGCACTACGCTGCCAGCACCGACTTTTGCCCCTTCACCAACATTGATATTGCCTAAAATCTTACTGCCGGCGCCAATCAATACGCCAGCTGCTATTTTAGGATGACGATCTTTGGTTTCTTTGCCGGTACCGCCAAGCGTGACGGATTGCATGATTGAAACATTGTCACCGATAACACTGGTTTCTCCGATAACAATCCCTGTTGCATGGTCCAACATTAAACCAAAACCCACTTTTGCAGCAGGATGAATATCAACACTAAAGCAGGTCGATATGCGGCTTTGCAGAAACAATGCAAATTCACGCCGTTGTTGATGCCACAGCCAATGCGCCACCCGAAAAGCTTGTAAGGCATGAAATCCCTTATAGTATAAAAATGGGGTGCCACATTCATTACAAGCCGAATCACGATTACGAATCGCTAAAATATCGCTAAAAGCAGCGTCTACAATCGTATTATCTTTTTCGTAAGCTTCGCTAAATATCTCTTGCAGTGACTGAGCGGAAGCAGTGAGATTGCAAAGAAGGTTAGAGAGATGAAGCGATAAAGCTGAGGCAAAATTTTCATGGTTGAGAATGGCTTGATCCAAGAAGTCAGCCAATAAGGGCTCAGCTTTAGCTTCCTTTTTTGCCTCTGTTAAGATGCATTTCCAGATCTTTATTTTTTCACTGGCGAATTGAGGATCCGAAGGAAGTGGCGGATTGTTAGTCATATAAGATCCTTAAGTGAGGCAAATATTCTGTGTGTTGCCGCATATAGGTTGATTTTGTTACCCATTGTTACGGTTGTCAACCGTAAGATCAGCGGTTAACTGCCATAAGCTATGTTGACTTTTGTGGTATTTTTTTTCGAAGTCCGACAGCCATTGATTATTATGTATTTCCAGTAATATTTTTTGGCTGGTAAATCGCTGTGTTGTTAATGCGGTAGAAAATTCATCGATATAGATAGGCCAATTGCTCCTTATTTCAAGTTGACCGCCTAGGGCGATGATTGTTTTGAATAATGGAGAGGTATGCCAGCGCCGTTTCAAATGGTGTTTTTTTGGCCATGGGTTTGGGTAAAGTATAAAGTGCCGCAGTAAAGCTATATTGTCATTCGCTGCCAAGCGCCAGAAATCAATAAGGTCCGCCCTAATTAAGATAAAATTAGGGTTGTTAAGCGATTGGTTGGCCTTATCTGCTTGCTTAGTGAGGCGTGATAGGGACTTATCGATACCGATAATAAAGGAATCAGGGTATTGGGCGGCTAGTTTCAAAGTGCTATTACCATTGCCACAACCGGAATCAAATATAATAGATGGCTTATTTATTGCCGCTATTGCTTGTTGATAGGCGCGTTGGTTGTGTTCTGCAATAGGCTTTTGAAACTGCGTACGCCAATGTTTATGAACGACTTCACCGACCTTGTCATGCGCTTCAGTTTGATTGCTGTCAACATTACTTGAAGAGTATTCCATAGTCGTGGCTTGAATAATCGCTGTTAATAAACAATTGTCAATTTGTTTATATTAGGGTTTATATTATGGCATAGTATATCATTAGATATGTATATCTATTGTTTCAGTTGATTTAAATACCTTAGGAACACTGATAATGCAAAAAGATTATCGACCTTACTGGATTAAAAAAACCTATTTAAGGTTACGGGGCGCCTATGCCGAATATTTTTTGCGGCCTCGATTTAAATTCTTAGGTCAATTTGGTACTTTTATGCGGCCATGGCATATTAAGATCAATGGCGAGGGAATTTCGTTAGGTGATTGTGCAACGATCGTCGCTGAACCAGATCGCCACGTCTCGATTGGTGTTTGGGGTGTAAGTGAAGGCGATGGCGAAATAACTATCGGTCATTATGTGATGATATCTCCAGGGGTAAGAATCAGCGCGGCAAATAAAATCTCCATTGGCGATAGTTGCATGTTCGCTAACGGCGCTTACATTACAGACTCAGACTGGCATGGTGTATATGATCGCATGAGTCGCGACCAAGCTAGCAAGCCTGTGATCATTGAAGACAATGTTTGGATTGGCGATCATGCCACTATCTTGAAAGGAGTACATATCGGTGAGAACAGTATCGTAGCAGCAGGTTCAGTGGTCACTAAAGATGTACCGGAAAATACTATCGTAGCAGGGAATCCAGCGGTTAAGGTTCGTGATCTTGATCCCGATCAAGGATTTAAAACCAGAAGCGATTTTTTTGCTGATCCATTAGAGCATGCAAAAGAATATGATCAGATCGACCGCATGATATTAGAAGGTAACTCGTTTTGGGTGTGGCTGATTAGTCTTTTTTGGCCTGGCATAAAGAAGTAACGCTACTAATTAACCGCTTCTGTTGCGCCTAATTGTTGGCTTATTGGCAGTGTTAATTGGAAGCATGACCCTTTGCCTACTTCGCTACTGAGGCTGATATCACCTCCAATTAATTTAGTAAGATTCATCGCGATTGATAGTCCTAGACCGGTGCCAACAAATTTCCTCGTTTCACTGCCATCTATTTGTCTGAAAGGCTCAAAAATAACGGCTTGCTGCTGTGGGCTAATACCGATACCGCTATCGATAACGTAAATAGTTAAAAGCTCATTATTGATTGAAGCCGATAATTGAATGGAGCCTTGGTGGGTAAATTTAGCTGCGTTGCTCAGCAAATTTAATAGCACTTGAAATAATTTCTTCTGATCAATGTCGATATCTTGTTTAATATTTTTTGTATTAACAGTTAATGTATTGTTATTTTTTTCGATAAGCGGTGCAATGGTATCAGCTACTTTATTAAGTAATTCAGCGACATTAGTTTGCTGGTTATTAAGTTCCATTTTGCCGGCTTCAATCTTTGATATATCTAAAATTGAATTGATTAAACCTAATAAGTGGTCTGCATTATGCGTGATTTTATCGAGGTCGCCCTGGGTATGAATAACCCCTTCATCAAGCAGTAGCTCTTTGACGACTTCCGAATAACCAATAATGCTTTGCAGTGGTGTGCGAAGCTCATGAGTAACATTAGCAAGAAACTCGGTTTTATGCTGGTTGGCTTCTAAAGCGGCATCCCTTGCTTGAACTAATTCACTGGTTCTCAAGGTAACCTCTGTCTCCAGTAGGTTTTTTTGGCTACGTAATTTTTGATCGCGCTCAGCTAAATTAGAAATCATTTGGTTATAAACTTCAGCGACTTTAATGATTTCTTTTGATGCATTATCGTCGATTTCAGAAATTCTATAGTTGCCGTCTGATGTTTGCTCCATTACCTTAGTTAGTTTATTCATTGGCGTTAATAGCCGCCGTAAAGTGAGTATTAATAGCGTAGCGAATACTAAGCCATAACCGAGGCCGAGGCCTAGGTTTCGTATAAATAATAGCAATTGAAAGCTTCGTAATTCAGATGTATCAATTTGTAAGGCAACATAGCCTAAGTATATTTCTTCAATACTCTCATCGTTTAGGCCAAAGCTACTGTTATCTTCGCTATAAGAGGTGAAGACAGGTGCAGCAACTTGCCATGTCGTTTGGCTAGAAGAAAAAATTTGTGCAGTTTTATCTTGCCAATCATTTTTTTCTAGCGATGAGAGTATCGCTTGGTTCGTTTCACCTTCGGCTAAGATGATTTTACTGCTGTCGCTGATGACTGCAACATGCTTGATACTCGGATAATTTAAAGTGGCTAATGCTGCTTCTTTGGCGTTTTCACCGCTTTCGTAAATTAATGCTAGCTCGCTGAGTTGAGCAAAGTGCTCGGTTGCTTGTAAGCCCTCTCGTTCATAAAATGTAGCAATCATATTGCTGGCAATATAGGAATAGGCAAATGCAGCGGCAATAGCAATGATAAAACCGGTGATGGCAAAGTTGATAAAAAGCTTTTTTTGAAAGCTTTGGGGCTTTTTATTCCCCGCTTTTTTTCTGGCGTATAAAGAGGAATTGATTAACTGTATAAAACTCATTATTCCACCCCTAGCGTTGCGTTGGGTAGATTTTATCAAATCTAGCCTGATCTGTTGCGCTTAAGCGAATACCAATGTGCGAGCTGGTTCGTAAGTTAATGGCAATACGGAGTTCCTGAGTGCCAATAACGGGATCATTTGTTTTACCTTGGAAGTGATCAGCCGCAAATTCAGCTAGCTGGCTGCCCATTTTTTGATGCTCTGGGTAGATGGCCATTAGGCCACCGAGCTTTGTATGCGAAGGGTTGTTAGAAAATACTGCTAACTTTTTACCCCATGCGCGCTCGAGTAACATTGGCAGTATCGTTTTAGAAGGTACAATATTTCGTAGCGGCAACCAAATAGCTGAAGTCTTCGGCGAGGCATCATCTAAAAGTTTCTGATATGACTCAACACCGGCTTTAATATTCTTAGCGTTGTAGCCAATAATATTAAAACCATATTTGGGAGCAATTTTTTTGGCTTTGTTGTACCACCAACCATTTATTGATTCGTTATATACCATCATCACATCTTCAATATGGGGTGCAATACGTTTCAGTTCTTTTAATGCCGATTCAGGATCGCTCGACAAACTGAGCGTTGGTCTTAACGACTGGTTGCCAGTAATTCCCCCGGCTATAACCATTGTATCGATAGGTAATAATGCGGCTAAGCGGTAACTGGTATTGCCTAGCGCAATGACTAATTCACTGTTGTTTTCCAGAATATGTTGTTCAACCATCTCAATGGATGATGCTTTATCAATCATAAGAATAGAAATTTTAAGATCGCTATTCGATCTAATACCCTCGGCAATATCTTCATAAATAGTTTTAGCGGCGCCAGTCACTAAAGGCATAATTAAGCTTGTTTTAATCGGAATAGTGGTGCTTGATTCGAACGGGGTAATACGGTTTTCAGCATGGCTTAAATCGCTAATGATTATAAGAAGCAACAAGCAGGCGATACGCAGAAAGAAACTGCGAGGTAGTTTATTGCTTGAATAGCAAATTGCTTGCCTAGGTGCTGTTATATAAGTCAATTGTGTGCAGTATCCCTAGCATAATTACCGTCATTGGTTAGTTTATTAAATAGCCTAATTTTGCAACTGATGCAGTAAAATGAGTTCTTTGAGCTTTAAGTTTGGCAGATATTTGGTAATTTGCCGCCAATATTTGATTATTTTTTAATTCATTTGTAAATAATTCATTAAAACCAATAATTTACATGACAAACTGAAGGTATGGCTGTAAAAATATCGTCTATAGTAAGCAGAATATTATTGGATAAGCTATTGGTCGTTGTTGGGGTGTTTCATAAGGCATAGACTGGTTAATAAAGTCGATTATCAGTGTGTTTTTGCCTATGTTTATTCAAACTTAAAGGGTATTAAGTGTCTGAAATAAAACATATTATTGGTAAATCACAGGCGCCAGCTAAAACGGCTACCCCCGCTTTTACTTACGCTGATTTGATCGTTGATTATCTCAGTCAAATCGATGTCGAGTATGTTTTTGGAATACCCGGTGGCGCGATTGAAGGGCTGTTTGATGCTTTAGCCCGGCGTCATAAGGGCGAAATTCCCCAAACATCGGTTCATCACTCCCGCGCGCTTGAGCGTAAAAGGTCTCGCTCAGTATCGGGCCCCCAGATGGTAGTGGCTCGTCATGAAACTGGCGCTGCCTTTATGGCCGACGGCTATGCGCGATCAACGGGTAAGTTAGGTGTTTGTTGTTCAACCACGGGCCCAGGAGCAACGAATTTACTGACGGGTGTGGCTAATGCCTATGTCGACCGGGTGCCGATGCTGGTGATTACCCCTCAAACAGCCTTGCCGAGCTTTGGTCAGCGGGGTTTTCAAGAGTCATCGAGTGATTTAGTTGATGTTGTGTCTATTTTTGATCACTGTACTCGCTACAGCTCATTGGTTTCGCATCCCGATCAATTAGAAGGAAAATTATTCACAGCCTTATCAACGGCATTCCGACGCCCTCGCGGTCCTGTCCATTTGAGTATTCCGGCCGATATTTTATCGATGCCCGTGCCGAATGCTGCTGCTAGCTTTAATGTCGCGACTCTGCTCAGAGAGCCAGTTGCAGTCGATGATGCCAGTTATCAAGCCTTACTGTCAGCGATCGAGGCGTCTCGTTTTAATGGCCGTAATATCACGCTTTTAATCGGTGAAGATTGCGGTGATGCTGCCGACCAAATTTTGCATTTTGCTGATTTAGTCGAAGCGAATATCGTCAGCTCGCCTGCCGGAAAACGTTGGTTAGGTGCTGGCCACCCTCGCTATTGTGGTGTATTCGGTTTTGGCGGCCATGAAAGTGCTCGCCGTGCATTGGTTGATGACAGTGTTGATCTAGTGTTAGCGGTGGGCACCAGTTTTAATGAGCTAGATACCGCAGGCTGGGATACCCAAGCTTTGTTGAATGATCGCTTAGTGCATATTGCTTCTTCAGTGGGTAGCTTTGATCGCTCACCCATGGCTTATTTGCATGTATACGGCAACTTGCATACCTTATTTGCCAAGCTCATTACTGGCATTGATCCGAAATACCTCGCTTATCCGCATGCTACGGTCGATGCGCTTCAGGCGTCGCAAGCTAGCCAAAAGCTGATGACTCATTTGCTGCCAGCCAATATTGAAATTATTGAGCCAGAAAAATTATTAAGTCAAGATTTACCCATAAAACCGCAGCGTTTAATGGCGGCGCTAACCGATAAGTGTGCCGATAATAGCCGTTATTTTGTTGATACGGGTAATGCTTGGAGTTGGGCGACGCATTATATGCATCTACCTAAAGCGGATGCTTTTTACATTGCTATGGGTTTTGGCGCGATGGGCTGGGCTATTGGTGCGGCAGTGGGTGCTGCATTTGGTAACCGAAAATCACCGGTTGTGTGTATTACGGGTGATGGTTCTTATCTTATGTCTGGTCAAGAAATCACTGTAGCAATTGAGCATCAACTTCCCGTTATTTATATAATTTTGAATGATCAAGGATACGGTATGGTCAGACACGGTCAACGAATGAATAAGGCGGAAGAAGTGGGCGCTGAATTGCCGCCGATTAATTTTGCTGAAATGGCTCAGGCTGTGGGCGTCAAAGGTCATAGGGTTGAGTGTTGGGAAGACTTCAGTGATATTGATCCAACTGAGCTTCAATCGCCATCAGGTCCTATATTGCTAGATATTTTAATTGATAGTGAAGAAATTCCCCCAATGAAAACCCGCCTAGACATCCTAAAAGAATCCAAGCATGGTGTTGAGCTGGCTCAGCTCTCCTAAACTTTTCCTGTTATTTCATTGGCCTTAATTTTAAAAACTGACCTCCATCACATTTTACGCTTTTAATAGCGCTCGATTTTCTTCTTAAATGTGAAATCTTGAAAATAGCCTATAATTTCAGTTACTAGGTAACCCCCAGTATAAACAGCTGTTACTAGCTAAATGCTGCAAGCCGCTGATACGCATAGGAGTTTTTAATCATTTTGGCTTGTTGATAGGGGCAATTAGCTTAATTTGGCACTAACGAGACTTTAGTCATGCACATACCAACCTATTTTGTAATTATTTTTTTATTCATTAGTTCGATAGCGACGGCTCAAATTGAAGATGATCTCATCAGTCTTTACGATGAAGATGAATTGATCACAATTGCTACGGGGACAGCTCAAGAAGTGCGCTTTGCGCCGTCGGTTGCGACCGTGATTACTGAAAAAGACATTAAGAATACTGGCGCTCGTTTTCTCGATGATGTATTGGAGATGGTTCCAGGTATGCATGTAGGTAAGGGATCGAATCGCCAAAATTCTATTTATTCTCTAAGAGGCATCCATACTGATGAAAACCCACAGATTTTACTTTTAATTGATGGTATCAACACAGCTCAACTCTTCAATAGCAGCCGGTCATATAACTACCGTTTGCCGGTAGTTAATATAAGTCGGATTGAAATTATCCGAGGTCCGGGATCTGCGATTTATGGTGCGGATGCTTTCTCTGGCGTAATCAATGTTATTACTAAAACGCCCAGCGACTCCGATAAAAAATTCCTTGGTGGACGTGTTGGTTCTTTTGATTCGGATGATTTATGGTTTGTCGGTGGTACGCAATTAGCTGGTCTTAATGTTGATCTGGCTGTGGAGTATTCGCGCAGTGAAGGAGATGATGATCGTATTGTGCCAGTCGACGCGGCAATTCCCGGTGAACCTACTTTTGCTCCGAGCGCATTATCGACACATTATGAATTATTCAATAGTCGACTATCGATAGCAGATGATGATTGGAAATTTTCGTTGAGTTCATATAATTTAGTAAGTGCGGGCTTAGGCTCTGGCGGTGCTGAAGTTCTTGATCCTATTGGTCGCGATAAAGCCAACGCTTTTAAAGCACACTATAGCCAGCTCTTCAATGATTCGATTAGTGATTGGCGTTTTAGATTAGATATAAGTGCAGGAATCAATGATCAAAACCCGCGTTTTGTCTTATGGCCTAGTAATACTAACTTACCCTTTTTGCCTGGCACATTTCCAGAGGGCGTAATTGGTCAGCCTAGTACGGAAGATACTATTTATACCTTTGAGCTTGCATCCATATATGATGGATTGAAATCACATTCGATGCGAATTTCAGTAGGTTATGAATATCAAAAAATTGAAACGTCTGAAGTCAAAAATTTTGATTTTTTTGGAGGCATTACTGCTGGCACACTAACGGATGTGACGGGAACAAATTTGATCTTTCTCGAGAATCAAACTCGAGAGGTTCACTTTGTTTCATTGCAGGATGAATGGCAGCTGGCTAATGACTGGGCGCTTACTGTGGGATTGCGGTTTGATGATTACAATGATTTTGGCAGTACGATAAATCCACGTTTAGCTTTAGTGTGGGCCGCCGATTATAACCTCACTATGAAAGCCTTGTATGGACGTGCATTTAGGGCGCCCAGTTTCGCTGAATTATTCGCAAAAAATAATCCAGCAATTTTGGGTAATGCGAATCTTGATCCTGAGGTTATTGATACTTTTGAAATCTCGATAGAATATGACGTGACTAGCGATTTAAATACTAGTTTAAATGTCTTCTACTATGAGGTTGAGGATCTGATCGATTATCCTGGTTTGGGTCAGCCAGCAGCAAATCTTTTCGCACAGTATGGGCATGGCCTCGAGTGGGAATTAAACTGGACTATAAACAGTGAGTGGTCAACAAAAACTAACTTATCATGGCAGAATTCATCGCAAGCCGGTCTTCGAGTGGCTGATGCTCCTAATCATCAAGTTTATTCTATGCTAACTTGGCAGCCAGATTTAGAGTGGACTTTTAATGCTGTTGCAACTCGCGCCTTTGGTCGTGAAAGAGCGCAGGGTGACCTTCGAGATAAAATCGATGATTATTCCACTATTGATTTTATTGCTTACAACGATAACTTAATTCCAAATTTAGGAACTAGCATAATTATTAAGAATGTTCTCGACCGAGAAAATTTTGAGCCCAGCGCTATGAATTCTATCCCAGGCGACTATCCTTTAGAAGGCCGATCAGTTAGAATCGAATTCACTTATTCACTAAATTGATGCGTATAGTATGGTCAACCGTTCGGTTAAAAGTCGAAAGGAACCTTTTTCAAAAAAAGCCTCAACCAGCATTTGGAAAGAAGATGCTGATGAGTCTAATCCTTATCTTGTTAGTAAAACTCATCTGAGAGGATATAGTTTTGATGAAATCACAGAGCAATGTGATTTTATTGATACATTCTACTTGCTTTTTTTAGGTGATCTACCTAACAAAAATCAAAAGCAATTACTGCAATTGCTGTTAACTACCTTTATTAGCCCAAGCCCAAGACATCCGGCTTCAAGGTCGGCTATGAGTTTGGGCGGAGGAAAAACCTTTCCTCAGCACATTCTTCCTGCATCACTAGGTATTGCAGGAGGTGAATACTTAGGTGGCCGCCAAGTGCAACTTTGTATGCACTTTATCCAGAATAACTACCAGACTTTACCTAAAAAATGGCTTGAGGAGCAGCAAGCCACTTTAGCTCTAGCGGATAAATTGTTATTGGCTGAAGGGCGGATTATCTATGGTTTTGGCCAGCAGTATGGTGATGTTGATCCATATGCCACTCGATTAGCAAATAAGTTTTTAGGGAAATCTTTTTCAGGGCCTCATTTAACTTGGTGCGCTGAACTTGTTGATGGATTAAAGTTATACGATATAGGCTGGTTGCAAACCGGCATTGTTGCGGCAGTGCTCTGCGATTTAGGCTTTCCAGCCTATGCTGGCGCGGGCCTATTTCAACTCATACAAGCCCCTGGTTTACTTGCCCATGGGTTAGAAGCTTACCCTAAGTCCCGCACAGAGTTTCCATTCGTTAGTGATGAGGATTATCACATTGTCGACACTTAAAGTAGAAGATTACGATCGCTTACGGGGTAAATTACCTAATCGGACAGGCGGTTGGGTTCCAGGTACTGCAGTCTATTGTCGCGGTTATGATATGATGGACGATTTGGTGGGGCAGGTAGATTTTTTTCAGAGTTTGGTCCTTAACATTACTGGCCAATTACCAGAAGACCGGTTTGCTAAATGGCTACATGCAGCACATATCTGTGTCAGCTGGCCTGATCCGCGCATTTGGTGCAATCAAATTGGTGCTTATGCTGCGATGGCGAGAGCTACCGTAAATGCAGCTAGCAGTTTTGGAAACCTTGCTGCTGACTCCGTGATGTATGGCCAAGGTACATTGCCTATAGGAACTCGTTTAATACAGCGCTTTTATTCGCAGCATATTAATGAAAGAAAATCAGTTGAGGAAATTGTTGATCAGGAGATTGAGCGTAAGGGCGGTAAGGTTAATATTATGGGTTTTGCTCGGCCATTAGCGTCAGGTGATGAAAGAGTAGTTGCGATGCGAAGGACTGCAAAAAATCTTGCATTTCAAGATGGGCCGCATATGCAATTAGCGTTAGCTATAGAGGAGCTATTGTATGATCGTTACTCAGAGACGATGAATTTTACCGGTTATTTGTGTGCCTTTATGTCGGATTTAGGTTACTCAGCAGAGCAAGTCCATAGAATTTTTGCATTGATAGTTGTCAATGGTGTTACCGCCAGTTTTTGTGAAGAGGCTAAAAAACCGGCAGACAGTTTTTTGCCGCTAAGGTGTGATGATGTAGAATATACTGGACCGGCCAAAAGAGCATTACCGGATATGTCACATGAAAAAAGCTAAGAGCCGGTTTTTTTAATAGCTGGTATTTTAGCGAGTTCCTCTATGGGAGCTGGCTTGGCTACTTCGAAGCCTTGAAACGCATCAACCTCTAGTACGGTTAACACCTCTAGTATGGCACGGTTTTCAACGTATTCGCCAATGGTTTTAAGCCCCATCACATGGCCTACCTCATTGATCGATTTAACCATTGCCATATCAACTGGGTTGTTAAGGATATCTTTAATAAATAAGCCATCGATTTTTAAAATATCAACCGGTAATTTTTTCAAGTAAGCAAAGGAAGACATGCCACTTCCAAAATCATCTAATGCAAACTGACACCCAAGGTCTCTAACCGCACCAATAAATTCAAGCGCATTCAGGAAGTTTGAAATAGCTGCTGTTTCAGTGATTTCAAAGCAGATTTTTTCAGGTGGCACTGATGAGTTTCTAAAACAGTCTGAAATAAATTCTGAAAAACTGTCGTCACAGATAGACAGGCCTGAAAGATTAATCGATATATATTCGATATTATGCAGTGTCGATGGATGATTGCCCAGCCACTCAAAGGCCTGGCTAATGACCCAGCGGTCGACGTTAGGACTGAAGTTATAGCGTTCGGCGGCCTCTAAATAGGGTTCGGGACTGATAAGATGATCATCCTTGTCGCGAATTCTCAGAAGAATTTCATAACTGTCTTGTCCTTGTGTGGCTCGGTTGCTGATGCGCTGCTGAAATAAGCAGGTACGTCCCTCTTGTATTGCTTCCATAAGCTCGGTCGCTAGAAAGGCTTCCGTTCGTTTGGCATAAATTGTTTCATCTTTTCCACTGTAGCTGGCTACACGGTTCTTTCCGCTTTCTTTCGCTTTGTTACATGCAGCGCTGGATGCTGAAATAAGCTCAGTTAGATCAGTAGTTTCATTATTAATAGAAACGATGCCAATGCCAACATTTATGTCAAATGACTTATCTTCATAGTTAAACTTTTGATTTGAAAATTCACAGGTAATAACTTCACAAATGCGCTGTGCGGCATCAATGGGGCAATGCCTAAGAAGAATGCCAAATTCATCGCCGCCAACCCGTGCTATGGCATCGCTAGGTGAGCGGACTTTTTGTCGGAGTGTACGAGCGATTTGCTGAAGCAATTGATCGCCTGCATGATGGCCGCAGGTTTCATTAATGATATTAAATTGTGATATTGATAAATGACAAAGGGCGTGATGAAGCTCATTGTCTGCCACTTCATGAACGGCTAATTTGACTTCTTGATCAAAGGTAGCGCGATTATTTAAGCCAGTCAGGGGGTCATGACTGGCATGAAATGATAGTTGTTTTTCAATATTTTTTGCTTCTGTCTTGTCTCGAAACACTAATGTCGCGCCAATAGCGCAGTCTTTAGAGTCTCTAATAGGCGCCGCTTGCTGCTCAATAATTCTTTCTTGGTTATCCTTAGTTTTTAGAATATGGTTAGCAACTGAATTGATAATTGCGTTTTCAGCAATTGCCCGCTTAACAAGGTTTGCAGTTGGAATTCGTGATACTTCATGGTAGGTGTGAAACACGGTATCAATCGATCGGCCAATAAGATCGTCGAGCGATTCATTTAATAATTTTTCTGCGACAGGGTTAGCGTAGTCAATATTACCTGAGCTATCGGTGGTAATGACACCGTCGGCAATAGATTCAAGTGTGATCTGGGCACGACTTTTTTCTGCGATCAAGGCATTTTGTTTTTCCTTGAATTGCTCATTGCTAATAATAAAATCTTCGCGATGAGCGGCAATACTGCAAACATGCCGTAATTGTTCTGCTCGAAATGGCTTTGCAATAAAGTCGATGGCTCCCGCAATAATCAATTCACCGGCTTTCTTGGCATCGCCATGAGCCGTCATCATGACAATAGATTGACTGGGTTTTTGTTTAATAATTTTTCGTAGTACTTCCTCGCCAGATAATTTAGGCAGCATTAAATCTAATAAAACAATATCATGTTGATATTGCTGCCAAAGTTGTAGACCGATTTCGCCATCCGCGGCATGAGTTATCTCAAAACGATTACTTAGTACCCGTTCAACTAATTCAGCGGTATCTTGATAATCTTCTATCACCAGAATGCGCGCTTTCGAAACAACAGCATTGTCGTTATGTAGTAAGTTATCAGCGATCTTTCCTAAGTCAGAGAGTCGGCTCATAGGTATGAAGCAATTAATTTCAAACTCTTTGGCAGTTGCTTCAGCAATACGCTCACTGTAGGTGGAAGACACGACAATCACTTTAGTTTGGGCCGATGAGGCAAGCATATTGGAGCGGATGAGGCGAGTCAGTCGCCAGGCATCGACTTGACCAATGGCGATGTCAGTAACGACTAAATCAACGGCTTGCTCGCCTAAGATATTGATAGCCTCGAGCCCATTACCGGCTTCAACAATCACAGCAAAATGATATTGCTGTAATTGCTGAGCCATTGTCTTACGCAAGCTGGGATCAGGGTTGATGACCAAGGCTTTACGCGTTGGGATTGACGCCATAACGGGTCCTTTTCAAAGCAGTGAGGGAAGGGTGGACCTCACTGCCATCGATGATAGTAAAAAAGGTTGCTTATTAATCAAGTATAGTTTGCTTAACGGCTAATGCCAGCACAAAGCATTTTATTATTATGATATATATCAGTAATTTATGATTATTTTTTAAAAATGACTAATTCATCAAGGATTAAACTTGTTAGTTGATTCAGTTCATCGAGGTCGCCGACTTCGAATTGATCTTTTGCATAAGAGAAATCAGGGCCTAGATCAGGCAGTAAGTCTTTATCAGAGTTGGCATCAGACAGAAGCTGCTGTACCTGCCTTGCCGATTGCTCTGATCGGGTAGCATTATCTGCTAAACGAATGCCGGCTTGGTCTGCTAATAAGTCCCAAGCACTGATTGTTTTACCAGCTTGGTAGTCAGAAATCTCTTTATCAAGGCCAATAAGGTTGGCTAAATCTTCATCCGCAAGCAATGAAATCCCTGCGGATAAAATTAAATGTTGGGCTAAATCACGGCGGCCATAAATAGTGTAATTGAGTCGTTTGCGATTGAATTGACCCAGATTATTGCCTTGTAAGATAGCATTTAAATCATCGACGCCATAGAGCTTGGCTAATGATAATAGTAAAGCACGATTCTCACCGACAGGATCACCTAAGTCGGTTGTACGTTCAGCGGCGAGAGTAAACATCGCGCTTAATAACCGTATCAATGGGGTTTTTTTAGGGAGAGTATTAATTTTTTGTGAATAGATATTGACTTGTGCCTGCTCTCGAGGATTAAGAATTAATGACTGATAGCTACGTAAAGACGAAGTACCGCTGCTGGGGAATATATAGCTAACCACAACTTGATCGTCTTCATGGTTTATATTTTTAATATTTTCCCATGCTTCGCGTACTGGCTCACTATTAGGATTATTCAAAAGGCTTCTCATAATATGCTTAGCGATTTTATCACTTTGCGTCTGGCTAAGAGTCAGTTTGCCGATACTAAGCTGCCCGGGACTTAACCAATACCCTTTTTCAGCCATGTTGTCGGTCGTTATATCCCACTCAATATTTATCCAATTGCTCTTGAGAAAATAGCTTGTCCTGTCGCTTAACCAAGTTAATAGGTTGCTGTATCGTTCTTCTAGCTCAGTTTTTCCTAATGCAAGCAAGTAGTCCAGTGGTAAGGTCAATTGCAGACTTTGTCTTGTGTTTGATAGATTAATCTTGGCATAGACTGAGTCGGGAATTTCAACGAAGCTTGGCCCGAAATGACCGATTGCTAGGTTGAGATCGCGTTCAGAGAGAGTAATCTGTTGCTCACTTGACTCCTTTTGCATATTGCCCGTCACTTGCTGGGCAATGACTTTTACTCGTTTGATGTCGCTTAAGGTTATTGACTCAAAGCTGCTGAGCTTCGGCTCGGCGTCTAAGGTAATATAATAAATCGTGAATATGCTGATAAAAAATATAGTAAATACTATCAGGGTCGTGATGAAGATGGATCGAGCTAGGCCGTATATTTTTTTCATTTAAAAAGTTGAGTCCAAGCTGTCATAAAGTAGGAAACTAGATTCTGGAGCCTAGTATAGCAATCCCTTTGATTTGCGCAAAAACTTCATCGCCAATCTTTAGCGAGAGCTTCTGGATGGATTTATTTGTTAGCCTTGCTAGAAAATTCTGCTGGCGACAGCTCAATTTAATAATCGATTGGCCAGCTCCTGATTCAGAGATGCCAATAATTTTGACAGGAATGATGTTTAAAATACTGGAATCTTTGGCTGGTTGCCGGGTTAGACTAATGTCTTTTGCATAAACACGTAGACGAATTTCTTCATCCGCTAAATGATTGGTTGATGGGCTAGTAACCCACAAAAATTGATTATCTCCCAGGTCTAATTCGATTAGGTGGTTAATTTCATCGTAAGAATGAACCTTTGCAGATATGACAACACCTGCTTGCTGATGTTGACTAAAGGGGAGTGTTAAGTCAGAGAGGATGTCACTAATTTTTTTGAGTGCCAACAGCGAGCCTTGCTCTAAAACAAGCACGCGGTCCGCAAGACGCATAAGCTCTTCCATATTATGTGTGACATACAAAATTGGCAATGAAATTTTTTGTTGAAGCTTCTCTAGATGACCTAATATCTGCTCGCGGTGATTTTCATCTAAGCCATTTAGGGGTTCATCAAATAAAATCAACTGTGGCGCAGATAAAATTGCTCTTGCGATAGCCACCCTTTGTTTTTCCCCGCCAGATAATTGCTCAGGAAACTTTTCCCATAGGTAATTGATATTAAAATATTGGCTGATATCTGTAAGTGATGGATAGCTATCTTGGTCATTGACTGTATTTCGGTGTTGTCGATCAATCGCATATTGAAGGCTTTGCTTAATAGATAAATGTTCAAATAAGCAGGGTGCTTGGGTGACGTAGGCTATTTTTCGATGTTGAATGGATGTTTTTTCGATCTGGCCGCTAGGTGATAGAGCCAACCAGTTTTGATCATTAAAGTGAATGCTTCCATACTCAGTTGGCTGATCAAACCCTGCAATCATGTTTAAGAGGCTACTTTTGCCGCTGCCAGATTGACCAAAAATAACAGTGATGCCATCGCTAGGTAATGAAAATTTTAGTTGAAGTAAAAAATCACCGAGCCTCGTTTTTAAATCACACTTAAGCATGTCGTACTCTTGGCTTAGTCTTTCCGCTAAGCGTATTTATCATAACTAGGGTAGTAAAAGAGAATGCCAGTAGTAAAAGCGCTAAATTATGCGCTTCTTCATATGCCATCGATTCAACATGTTCAAATAAAGCAATACTTACCACTTGCGTCTCACCAGGAATATTTCCTCCAATCATAAGCACGATGCCAAACTCTCCCATTGTGTGAGCGAAAGCTAAGGCAGCTGATGCAATTGTTGCTCGCTTTGTCATTGGTAAAATAATACTTAGGGATTGATCAAATTTACTTGCTCCAAGAGAGGCGGCGGTTTTTAGAGTAAGATCAGGTATCCGCTCGTAGGCACTTTGCATCGGCTGGACAATAAAGGGAAGAGAGTAGATGACTGACCCAACAACCAAACCACTAAAACTGAATGCCAGCGAGCTGCTAAATAGGTTTTCCCAAGTCTGAGAGAGTATATTATCAGGAGAAAAAGCGAGGAGAAGGTAGAATCCAATAACAGTGGGCGGTAGGATAAGTGGCATTGCTATAAATGTCTCAATAAGGATTTTTGCGCGATGATGGGTTCGAGCTAACCACCAAGCTAATGGCAAACCAATTATCAATAGAATGAATGTGCTAATACTGGCTAATTGCAGCGTAAGAAATATTGCCGTGATGTCATTATTTTCAAAAAGCATATTTAGATTTTGTCAGATATATTTTTAATGTGGACAATTATTTCATTTATGATTAATTGATGTGTATAATTCATTCCTTTAGGCTTTATAGATACCATACCCTGCTCAATCGGGGGGTACAATGACCGATCGATCGAGCAATATGAAAACCCAGCTTTATTTATCCCTTCCTCCATATGGGAAGCAAGAAAAGCCATATCAGCATGTCCGCTCAATAATATTTGCTGTGCGTGAATGATATCCTTGCCTCGAATAATTTTAACCCTATTTTCTTTTCCTATGCTCTTTAATTTTTCTAATAGTTTTTCAGCGGCTTTCCCGTAAGGTGCGGTAATTGGGTTAGCGATAGCAATAGTCTTACTGTCTTCACCTTCTTTTAATAAATGATCTATTAGTTGATCAAGCTGGCTCTGATCAAGATTATTGTCCCCACAATTAAATTCTTTACCACCCGTCGATTGATAGGCAATAGCCAGCGTACCGGTAGTATAAATAAATGGCTTATCCTCAATGGTTAAATTTGCTTTTACTAGCGTTTGTGGTCGCTCCATATCAGCTGCAAGAAATAGATCGAAGGGCGCTCCATTTTTAATTTGTGTGAATAGAGCGCCAGTAGACCCACTAATTATATTTATGGTGAAGTCTTTTGTTATTTGATTATCTGACTGATACTTATTGATCGAATTAGATAATATTTTTTTGTAGTTTGCCGCAACCGCTATATTGACCGTTTGAGTGTTAGACTTCTTTTCAATGTCGCCACTAGCGTTATCGGGTTTTAATAATAGCCAGGAAAAATAAGCCAGCCCAATGGTTAACACCATCAGTAGGATTCCTGGAAAATTATTTTTAAGAGTCATATGAGGCCTAATTTTTAAGACATTCTAAATTAACCCGGATAATACGTCGATGGTTACTTATGGAGCTTTAATACCAATAAAATCAATAGCTTGAAAAATTTTGCAATACACTGTAAACTAAATATCTAAAATACAGTTGACAGCATATCCTAGGGCCGTAATATTGACCCATATTCGCTTATCAGCCAGTAAATAGCCAAAATAGCCGAGTTAATCAACCATTAAATAGATAAGGTAAACCGTCGATGTCCGAAAATAACGCTTCTCTTGCCGTTGCGCAGCCTTCAGTTCCAGCTTTAAGGCACGACTGGCGTCGTTCGGAGGTTGCCGAGCTCTTTGCTTTGCCATTCAACGATTTACTTTTCAAGGCGCAGTCTATTCATCGCGTAAACTTTGATCCGAATGAAGTACAAGTCAGCACCTTGCTATCTATCAAAACGGGTGCGTGTCCAGAGGACTGTAAGTACTGCCCACAGAGCACACGTTATGACACTGGGCTTGAAGTTGAACAGTTGATGGAAGTCGAAAAAGTTTTGAAAGAGGCTAGCGCCGCTAAGGCTGCTGGTTCAACTCGTTTCTGTATGGGCGCTGCATGGCGTTCACCTAAAGACAGGGATATGACTAAGGTTCTTGCGATGGTTGAAGGTGTGAAGGCAATGGGCCTTGAGACGTGTATGACACTGGGCATGCTAAAACCTCATCAAGCCACAGCGTTATCAGATGCAGGGCTCGATTACTATAACCATAACCTAGACACATCGCCGGAGTACTATGGCGATATCATTACTACCCGAACATATCAGGACCGTTTAGATACTCTTCATCATGTCAGAGAAGCCGGCATTAATGTCTGCTCAGGTGGCATCGTCGGGATGGGCGAGTCGATTAATGATCGGGTAGGTCTATTAATTGAGTTGGCCAATATGCCAGAGCACCCTCAGAGTGTACCCATTAATAGATTGGTACGCGTTGAAGGGACGCCCATGGCTAATGAGGAAGATTTCGATAACTTCGATTTTATCCGAACTATTGCCGTAGCTCGAATCATGATGCCAAAATCTTACGTCCGCCTATCTGCCGGTCGAGAGACGATGAACGAGGAAATGCACGCACTCGTTTATTTTGCAGGCGCCAACTCAATATTCTATGGTGAGAAACTGTTAACCACACCAAACCCCGAAGCTAATAAGGATCTCGACTTATTTGAGCGTTTAGGTATATCGCCCGAGGGTAAGCAGATTGATCCAACGCAACTAGCAGAAGAGTCGGCCAAGGATAAATCTGATTTATACTACAACGCCGCATCTAATTAGGTATCCAGCCTCTTTAATTCCTACTAGGTTAACCAATGACTCATTGGATAGATAATTTAATTACGCCCTTAGCAAAGCGAGAGGAAGAAAATCTATATAGATATCGAAATACAGTTGATTCTCCCCAGGGAGCTGTCATAAGTATCGCGGGACGTGATTATATTAATTTTTCAAGCAATGATTATCTCGGTTTAGCCAATCACCCTGACGTAGTATCTAGGTTCCAAACTGCCATCAAGGACTATGGGGCTGGCGCTGGCGCCTCTCATCTAGTTGTCGGCCATCAACTGCCTCATCATAATCTCGAGAAGGCACTAGCAGAATTCACCGGCAGGGACAGGGCGCTTGTATTCTCCTCTGGCTATATGGCTAATCTTGGTATTTTGAGTGGTCTTTTGTCTAAGGGTGATGCAGTTATCCAAGACAAGCTTAACCATGCCTCTCTGATAGATGGCGCTCGGCTAAGTAGCGCAAACTTTCTTCGCTTTAGACATAATGATTTGGAACATCTTGAAGTACAACTTGAAAAGACTACCGAGTGCCCTCGAAAAATATTGGCTGTAGATGGTGTCTTTAGTATGGATGGTGATATGTCGCCCCTTAAGGACCTATCATCGATCTGTAAAAAATACGATGCCGCATTGATGGTTGATGATGCGCATGGGTTTGGATGGCTTGGTGAGAATGGTGCAGGAATCAGTGAGCATTTCGATCTAGATCAAGATGATTTACCCATACTAATGGGTACGTTAGGTAAGGCAATTGGAGTAGCAGGCGCGTTTGTTGCCGGGAGTAATGCCTTGATCGAGAGCCTTATACAGCTCTCTCGAAGCTATATCTATACGACGGCTTTACCGCCAGCATGTGCAGAAGCAATTCTTCAATCTTTGAAAGTTAATAAAGATGAACCTCAGAGAAGAGCTCATCTAAAAACATTAATTGATTATTTCAAAGAAAAGACTGCTAACTTGAATTTTCAATTCCTACCGTCTTCATCGGCGATACAGGCGTTAGTTGTTGGTGATAATTCACGTGCATTAGCCCTAAGTGAGAGGTTAATGGAAGAGGGCATGATGATCTCGGCTATCCGCCCGCCGACAGTTCCAGCAGAGTCTGCGCGGTTGCGCATTACCTTATCGGCAGCTCACACTTTTTCACAGCTGGATCAATTAATTCAGGTACTTGAAGATTGTCAGCCATGATGAATAAAAAGATTTTAAATTCTGATGGCCAAAGTGAATTAAAGATTAACTATCTTAATAGTTATGATGAGGAGCTTCCCTCCATTCTCTTGATCCATGGGTGGGGGTCAAGCAGTGGAATATGGGCTAACTCGACTGAAAAGCTTGCCTTATCATTTAATCTTTTAACTGTTGACCTCCCTGGCCATGGAGAGCATGTAGAGCTTAGTTTTAATTCTATCGATGAATTTGTTAGCGAACTAGAGGCATGCATTCCGGTTAAAAATTTTTCGATTATCGGTTGGTCACTGGGTGGGATCGTTGGATCGCTTTTGGCACAAAGGTTAACAGAGAGAGTAACAGCGCTCGTTACGATCGCAACAAATCAATCATTTCTCGCCAATCCTAAATCGCCATCTGGCATGGAAAGATTGGATTTTTCCGCATTCAGCGATGCATTATCGTCAGCATCTTTACAGAATCAAATAACTCGTTTTCAAGTCATGCAGGCCCAGGGCATTGAAACTGCAAAGCATGACTGCCGTTGCATAAGATCGCTTATAGACGGAGTTGAATTTTCAATAGACGGACTTGAACTTGGTTTATCTGTGCTCGAAAATTTTGATTTATATGATTGCTGGCAAATTTTATCGATACCCGTGATGCATCAGTTTGGCCAATATGACAGCCTTGTGCCTGCCTCTTCCTGTAGATCAATAGCTGAAAATCATAAGCACCATGAATATCAAATTTTTTTTGACTCAGCCCACCTACCGTTTATATCGGAGTCAGAGAAATGGCAATTAGATACGAGCCAGTTTCTCTTGCGGGCCCTACAAAATCAGATAATTAGTAAGGAATTGATTGCTGATTCCTTTTCCAGCGCTGCCGAAGGCTATGATGAGCTGGCTAAATTTCAGCATGAAACGGGATTAAAACTGCTAGAGCTATTACCCGATAAGGAAATTGATCGGTTAGTTGATTTGGGCTCAGGCACTGGTTTTCACTCTGGCTCACTGCGTGATAATTATCCTGCCGCTCAAATTTTTGAGCTTGATCTTTCTGGCGCTATGCTTGCTTACTCAAAAAGGTTTCAAGCCGCAGAATCACCAGAAAAAAAATTACCTATAAAAGCTTTACAAGTCCAAGGCGATATTGAAAATTTGCCAATTCAAAAATCTAGCGTTGACCTGATTTTTTCAAACTTATCGGTACAGTGGTGCGATGATGTCGATGAGTTTTTTAATGAATGCGCTAGAACTCTGGTTATTGGAGGTAAGGCTTTTTTTAGCACGTTAATTCAAGGTACTTTATTTGAGCTAAAGTATGCTTGGTCTATGGTAGATCGTGGTGTTCATGTGAACCGATTTGAGAGTTTATCAAAATTACAGCAGAGTTGTGAGCTAGCTGGATTGGCCTTAGATAATTGTCATGAGGTTGACCAGGTTCAATATTTTGATGATTTAAGAGACTTACTTGAAAGCGTTAAAAAAATTGGCGCGCATAATATGAATTCCCAGCGCGCGCAGGGTTTTCTGGGTAAAAATAAATATAAAAGATTTTCTGAAGCCTATCAAAGTTTTAAGACGAATAAAAATCAATACCCACTAACTTATCGAGTTGTATACTTGGAACTTACTAAGCGACCATAGAAATTTTTAGTATATTAAGGAAATTATCACAGTGACAAAAAAGCGGTGGTTTATTACGGGGACCGATACAGATGCGGGCAAAACAGTTTTTGCAACAGGATTATTGAGTGCATGCACGGATGCAGGATTTTTGACTGCGGCACTTAAACCTGTTGCGGCAGGAGGGATCCATTTGAAGGATGGATTTTTTAATGAAGATGCACTGATGCTACAAGTCGCCGCTAGTCAAAAAGACAGTTATAAAGACGTCAACCCGTATCTCTTTGAACAACCCATAGCACCTCACATAGCAGCGGCGAATGAGGGGCGAAAAATTGGTTTTTCTGAGTGTGTTGAGCGTTGCAGATCAATCATTGACTCCCCAGCTGATATTGTAGTTGTAGAGGGCGCTGGTGGTTGGTTGGTGCCTCTCAATGATCAAAAGACGGTTGCTGATTTAGCCGAACCATTGGGGTGTGAGATAATTCTCGTGGTTGGTCTAAAGTTAGGATGTCTTAATCATGCACTGTTAACAGTTGCATCTATTGAAGCAAGTGGCCTGAAACTGGCTGGATGGGTGGCAAATCATCTTTCATCGGATATGCCCTATAACCATGAAAATATTGCAACTTTGAAGGAAAAAATAGTAGCGCCACTTGTGGCTGAAATACCCTTCTTATCAGCGATCGACACAGAGAGTTCGGCCGTATATATTGATATACCGACTCTACTTGAAGAAACAGAGTCTTAAATTATAGTATTTGGATTATTCAGTCTTTAGGTTATTAGATATGAGCAAAGACCAAAGTTTTACCCCTCAAGAGCCAGTTTCAAATATAGAAAAGGCATTGCAAGATGCCGATTCTGTTGAGTTTGATCAGGCTCAATTGTCAGAAAAAGACCTTGCCCGCGTTGAAAAGTATTTATCTGCTCCAATTCATTCTGTGGAAAGAAAGCCCTTTAGTGTTAGCCTAATGATGTTTATGTTAATTTCCGTTGTTATCGGTTTGGGTTTTCTTAGTCGATTCATTGCTTGGCTTGTTCTAGAATAGAGCCAATTATAAATGCGACTATTCTTTCCTATATTATTACTCATTTCTATGCACGCTCATTCTGATTCTATAGTGGTGGAATTGGAGTTCGGTTTATTAAGCACCTCTGGTAACTCGGAAGGCCAGACGATAAATAGCCAGTTAACCTTCTTAAAAGACACGGCAAGTTGGACTTATAAGAGCACGTTAGCCACTTTGTCTAGTTCTAGCAATCAAAATACCAGTGCCGAGAAGTATAGTGTTGATCTTCAGGCGGATAAAAAGCTTCCTGAAGGTAAATCTCTTTTTATTTTATTGGTTAGTGAGGATGACCGATTTAGTGGTTTTGATTATCAGACCAGTATTGGTTTGGGTTATGGTCAGCAGATAGTTGAAACAAGCGAGCATGACTTGCGCCTGGAAGTCGGTCCGGGTTATCGCGTGAATGGATTTGAAACACAATCTAATGAAAAAGAATGGACGCTGCGTGTTGGTGGATACTATCAATGGAAAATGAGCGAGACGGCTACATTCTTGCAATACTTAAATATTGAAGGTGGTGATAAAAATACGATTAGTCGATTAGGAGTTAATATCAAATCACAGTTGATATCGAGTGTTGCTCTCAATGTCGGTATGGACGCTAAGTATACGGAGCAGGTACCTTTAGGCAAGGATCACTTAGATACCGAGACCTATGCGAGAATTGCCTATGAGTTTTAGTAATAGGTAATGAAAGCCTTATCCTATTTTCAACCACTCAGGCACGGGTAAACCTTTATTTTCTAAAAACACAGGGTTAAATAATTTACTCTGATAGCGAGTGCCATAGTCACAAAGTATTGTGACTATCGTGTGGCCAGGCCCCAGTGTTTTTGCCAGCTCAATAGCGCCAGCTATATTGATCCCCGAAGAACCTCCTAAGCAAAGCCCTTCGTTCGCTAATAGATCAAATACTAAGGGTAGGGCCTCTTGATCAGTAATTTGGTAGGCGTGGTCTATATCCGTTTCACCCAGGTTATTAGTCACGTGACTAATCCCAATCCCTTCTGTGATTGAGCTGCCCTCAGCTTTTAACTCACCATACTTAAAATACTCATATAACGATGAGCCCATCGGATCTGCAATGCCTATATGGACATCTTTTCGATGCTCGCGCAGTTTTTTGGCGACGCCCGCTAACGTGCCGCCGGTGCCTGCTGCACATATAAAGCCATCAACCTGCCCATTCGTTTGCTGCCAAATCTCCTCACCCGTGGTGGTGTAGTGAATATCACGATTTGCAGTATTTCCGAATTGGTTGGCCCAGATTACTCCCTCAGGTTTGTCTCTATTTAGATCTTCTGCCAATCTGCCAGCAGAGTGCGTATAGTGGTTAGGGTCGCTGTAAGCAGTAGCCGGCACGAGGTGTAATTCAGCACCAAATAATTCCAGCGAATCAATTTTTTCTTTACTTTGTGTCATGGGCATCACGACCACGCTCTTGTAACCTAGCGCATTAGCCAAAATAGTTAAGCCAATACCGGTGTTTCCTGCAGTCCCTTCGACAATCGTGCCGCCAGGCTTGAGTGCGCCTGATCGTTCAGCGTCGCGGATAATTCCTAGGGCCGTTCGGTCTTTGATTGAACCACCAGGATTTAAAAATTCAGCCTTGCCGAGAATTTCACAGCCGGTCATCTCCGAGGCTTGTTTTAATCGCACCAGAGGTGTGTTGCCTATCATATCTATAATGCTGTGATATTGGACCAAGGGTTTACTCCTTTCGATTACAGAATGTCTGGTTATAGACGCTTTGCGACTTGATCAATAAGTGCTGATATCTTAATTATGCTCATTTTATTGACCCTTTTGAGCGAACCGGTCGCTACTTTGGATGATTGGCTGAAGCGGTCATTGTCAACGGATTGTGGTTAGCGATAAGGTTGTCCACTAATTAAATCATTGATACCGTACTCTTTCATAAAAATTGGCTTATTAATCGACGTTTTTAGGAGGAGAGTAAAGTTGATAATGTCGTCCAGCCTCAAGTTTGATCAATCGATGTTGGTCATGTTTAGTCTACCATGGAGAACCGATTGACTGGTGCAAAACCGGGAAAATTTTTTGGATCTAACCTTTGCACCTCCAATATGCAGTGAGATTTTATGGCAATTTATTTAGGCCCTTATGATTATGAAGAGCCGCCAGTAGCACCGACGCCGCAATGGGCCGCTCGACGCGATTTAGGCACAGCTCTAAGGCGAATCAATGAGTTGGCTGTGACTAGTTCTGCCGACATCAACACCTTAGAGACGATGACCGCATTAATCAATGAGCAGGCCGATCGCTTGGCGGAAACACCGCAGCGACTGGGTAAATTAGCACACATGGACCCTGACCAAGACCACTTTCAAGAGGGCAGTATTGTCAGTCACGAGATCAGTTCCATCACTGGTTTATGTAATCCGATTACGGCGCCTCTGCATCTTTGGATCGCTGGTGACGAAGTGCATGGCAAAGTGACGATGGGCTGGCAGTTTGAAGGCCCGCCCGGCTTTGTCCACGGTGGATTTGTCGCGGCTTTGTTCGATGACTTTTTAGGCATGGGCCAAAAGTTAACGGATCAGCCGGGTTTTACCGGCACGCTGTCAGTGCGCTATATTAAGCCAACACCGCTAGCACAGGAATTACGTCTCTATGGAAGGGTTCATCGCGTTGAGGGCAGAAAAAATATTCTCCGTGGTGAGATGTATGCCGGCGATACATTAACCGCGAGCTGCGAAGGCCTGTTTATTCGTATGCCTAAAGATTATTTACAAAAAGTAAAGGCTGAAACAGAAAGTCATGAGATGAATGCAGCTAACCTAACAGGGCCAAGCGTCGATGGCTCGACGCATTCTGCTTAAATGATTAGGGAATACTCGCTGGATAGATAATAGTAGATAGACAAAAAATAGCACCGTACATGATTAAGTCAGAGAGGTCATTATGACAATCGATTTTAAAGATAACGACGCGCTGCAAAGCTTGGTCACCAGTGACTTCAGTGATTGGAGTGGCAGCTTTACCATCGACCAACAATTAATTAGTGATTTTGCTGAAATGACGGGTGATGACATGTGGATGCATGTCGACGAAGAGAAATGCGCGAAAGAAAGCCCCTACGGTTGCACCATCGCTCATGGTTTTTTGATTCTGTCACTGCTGCCTAAAATGCCGAATGAAAAGAGTTTGATCGGTGACATTAGCGGTTATAGTTTTATGATGAACTACGGCTCTGACCGTTTACGTTTTTCTGGCGCAGTCACAGTGGGTAGCACTATTCACTCCCGTAGTCGGATTAAAGCGATCGAGGTCACCGAAAAAAATACACGTATTACGCTTGAGCAACATGTACATGTTGTTGGTGAGGAGCGGCCAGCATTAATTTATGAATTAACCATGGTCCTTATGTAAGAAGTAGAAAAATATAATCACTATAAATGAGTCCAAAGAGGCGAGGAATATCATGTCAGAAGCCGTTATCGTAGAAGCCGTCAGAACCCCCATTAGTCGAGGCAAGCCCATTGTGGGTGATTTGCATGGTTTTCATGCCGTTGATTTGCTAGCTTTATCATTAGATGCCTTAGTTAAGCGATCTGGGATAGATTACAGTGATGTGGATTACGTAGCGGGGGGGTGCGTGACCCAGGCTGGCGAGCAAGCGGGTAATATTGCCCGCAATGCCTGGCTTTCGCTGGGTAAAGATTATACCGCGGGTGGCACCACCTTTGATAATCAATGCGGCTCTGCGCAAACAACCAATCATGCGATTGCGGCTATGGTGCAAACGGGTCGGATTGATATTGGTATTGGCTGCGGTGTTGAAGCGATGAGCCGCGTTGGTTTAGGTCAAAATGTCTATAATGGTCCCGGTTATTATCAGCCGCCTAATTGGCCATGGGATACGGCGCCAGATCAATTTACGATGGTTGAGCGTATCGCTAAAAATCGAGGACTAACCCGTCAAATGGTCGATGAGTTTGCCTTAAGCTCACAGCAAAAAGCCAAAGTGGCCTGGGACGAGGGGCGCTTCGATAGTCAAATCTGCCCAGTCGATGCGCCGTGTTTAGCTGATGATGGCACGCCTACTGACGAGACAAAGACTGTCAGCCGTGACCAAGGTTTGCGTGATACAACTATAGAAGGTTTATCGCAATTAAAGCCTATTTTAGAGGGTGGTATTCATACCGCCGGCAATGCCTCGCAAATCTCCGATGGTTCTGCCGCAGTATTATGGATGAGCGCTGAAGAAGCCAAGGCGCGAGGCTTTAAGCCACGTGCGCGGATTATCACTGATTGCACGGTGGGCACCGATCCTTACTATTTATTAGATGGCCCAGTGGATGCGACTCAGCACATGTTTAAAAAGACAGGCATGAATATGAGCGACATTGATTTGTTTGAAATCAATGAAGCGTTTGCCGCAGTCGTCTTGTCATGGGCGCAGGTGTTTGATGCCGATATGAGTAAAGTGAACGTTAATGGTGGCGCAATCGCGATCGGTCATCCAGTTGGCTCAACCGGTGCGCGTTTAATTTGTACGGCCCTCCATGAGTTAGAGCGACAAGATAAAAATACGGCATTAATCGCTATGTGCTGTGGTTCGGCGATCGGCACAGGCACGATTATTGAGCGGTTGTAAAAACGCTTATAATTATCACTAACAGTAAGGCTGTTTTGCGCGCATCAACGGCCAATTTCATTATTTTTGGGAGCATTGAATGTCTGAAGTAAATACAGGAAATCTTGAAGGCAAAGTCGCAATTATTACTGGTGCTGGTCGAGGTCTAGGTCGTGAGGAAGCGATTCAACTTGCCAGCCAGGGGGCACGCGTCGTGATTAATGATATTGATCGCCCTGATGCCGAGCAGGCTGCGCATGACACGGTTGATGAAATTAAAGCCGCTGGTGGCGAGGCCGTTGCAGTATTTGGTGATTGTGCTGAAACGGCCGATGCCGACAACTTAATGAAAGTTGCGCTAGAGACTTACGGCGATATTAATATTATGGTCAATAATGCCGGCTACTGCCGTGACAAAACCATCTTTGGTATGAGTGATGAAGAGTTCGATAGCGTGGTAAGAGTTCACTTGCGTGGTCATTTTGTAAATATGCGTAATGTAGCGGCGTATTGGCGTGGCAAGGCCAAGGCGGGAGAGCAAGTCTTCGGCCGAATGATTAGCACGGCCTCTGAGGCAGCGATTTTTGGCTCAGTCGGCCAGCCCAACTACTCGGCCGCTAAAGCCGGTATCGTGGCGATGACCATGGGCACGGCGCAGTTAATGATTCGCTACGGTATTCCTTGTAATGTAATTATGCCCAGAGCATCGACTGATATGACCATGCAAGGTCCCACAGCTGCGATGTTTGCCCCCCCAGAAGAGGGCTTTCATGCCTTTGACCCTGCGAATGTTGCGCCGCTGGTTGGCTATTTAGCATCTCCTGAAGCGGGCCATATCGCTGGCGAAGTGTTTGTGGTTTGGGGTAATCAAGTCAATCGCTTGAAGCGACCTGAATTCGGAGAAGCGCATATCAATCCAGAAGGGCAACAAAAATGGAGCCTAGATGGCCTGCATAGCAGTTTAGAAAGTGAATTTGGTGAGGGCTATACGCCGGTGCTAGACGGCTTTTCTGTCCCGCCACAATAATAGCTAAACGGCCATATTTGACGATATATCACGTTGAATATAGCCAATTTTAGAAAAAATGGCCTATTTTTGTTCAATCGCAGTACTTATTCGCTTTTTTAATGTTTTCTAACTTGACCCCCTGAAAAACTGTCGTATAGTGTGCATAGCTTAAACAGTTTTCATGGTTTGTAATCCTTTCGACGTTTTTTTCGCCCCGCGTTTAGCTCGTACTGATTAAGACTTTAGAAAAAAGTGATAGCGTAACCGCTTGGGCCTTGTTGCTCAGGCACTTAAAATCAGTAGTGTTATTAAAGCTTTTTAGAGGCTAAACGTAACAGTAAGAAAAGTATTAACGAGGAAACACCATGTCAGATAAAGTCAGCGGAACAGTTAAATGGTTTAATGAATCTAAAGGATTCGGATTTATTGAGCAAGAGTCTGGACCAGACGTTTTTGTTCACTTTAGTGCAATTCAAGCTGAAGGTTTTAAATCTTTAGTTGATGGTCAAAAAGTAGAATTCACTATCACTACCGGCCAGAAAGGTCCACAAGCTGAAAACGTTACACCTTTATAAATTTTTTGTCTTAGGGCAGAATTGTTAAAGTGTAAATTTTTTCTTAGCCAGTAGCTTATTTTCAGAAAATATACTAGGGTTATTTTTTTGAATAATTTGCTTCTGAGTGATAGATTTATATTAAAACCTCCTAAGCTTGCTTAGGGGGTTTTTTATTATCCCAACGTGGTTTTTATTTAGAAATTATATTTTGCCTGTATGGCCCATGATTCGGTTCGTTGAATAAATCCATAAGAGGTTTTAGTTCCGAATATACCTGTCGCTAATGGGACATCATTTGCATAACTTACAATTTTCTCATCGGTAATATTTCGTCCCATCAAGGCGACTTCCCATTTATCATCAATATCATCGATTATTGCTAGTCGAATATTATAGATCTCATAGCCGTCTTGTTGTAGATCAGGGTCAAGATTTTGAGCTGGGCTGTATTCGTCAGTGAAGTTGACATCTAAACTACCTTTAAAAAGCAATTTATCAGTTAGGTTATTTTGGTACTCAACAGTTACTGATCCAGCGTAGCTAGCTACATATTGATTAGTAGAGCCAGTAAGGTCAGCCTGCGGTATAAATATTGGTGTTGTTGTACCAGGCACAAATGTTTGAACTTTCGTACAGTTGATTGGCTGTGTGGTAGGATCGTCATCTTCAAAAGAAAGTATATCACTAGATGTACAGAGTCCATCTTTATAATCTTTATAATCAAATTCCATCCAAGCAAGGCTTGCATTCATAAACCAATGCTCGGTTAGTGAAATACGGCTTTCGATTTCAACTCCTTGCGTAACAGCGTGCCCAGCATTGGAAACATTAAAACCAACACCACCATCAAAAATACTGAGTTGTAAACCTTTTATATCAGTATAAAAATAGGCAACATTGATTTCGGCGCGATCTCCAATACGAGATTTTAGTCCAAGTTCATATGCTAGCGCTTCTTCATCTTCAAATTCAAATGTTCCTGGTGAATAAAATGTTGGTATATTGTTGGCAGGGTCTAACATGTCGATTTTATTACCATCTCGGTCAATAAAATCGAATGCGTTGTCTGGGTTGTTTGAGCGGGTATCAAAACCGCCACCCTTAAACCCCTTAACTGCGGACAAATAAACCATGTTATCTTCATTGAGGTCTTGTTCCAATATTATGGCCCAGGAGGTACGTTTCTCAACGCGCTTACTACTTGATCGATGAGCATTGACTGTCAGCGCTGCATCGAATACAAAACTAACGCTATCATATTGACTGTTACCAAACTGATCTAATGTGTCATCAAGTGGTGTTACCAAATCTTGTTGCTTGTATGTGAGCTCACGGAAACCATGTTTGGTAACTTTTGATTCTCGAAGCCCTAGCATAAGCCGTGTAGCATCACTGAAGTGAAAAGTGGCTTGGCCGAATCCAGCAATTAATTCGCTGTCGACATTAAATTCTCTTGGTACTGAAACGCCAACAAGGTCATCTACTTTATCGGGATCTGTTTGTGAAAAGATGAAGGTGAGTGTTTCCTCTAGCGCGCTTTCATCTAGCACCACAACATAATCATTAAACTCTAGACTATCTTTCTGGTAGTAGGCGCCAATAATATAATCAACAAAATCGCCGGTACTTGAAGTGTAACGAATCTCTTGGCTGAATTGCTCGTAACTTTCATTGGATTCATATTCAATCAGGTCGGCACCAGTAAAATCGCAATCGCAGAGCTCGTCATAGTTGTAATCCAAATAACCAGTTATAAGTTTTAAATCTCCTTCCTCTAGTGGGATGTCAATGTTTAAAGTAGCGTTATCGATGGAGTTTTTGCTGAAGTCTTTGTTTGAGCCTCGGCGTTCTAGTTGATATGGAAAGGCTACATCCTGGCCATTAAGGCTTTGATAAATTAAATCGTCATCATAAGTTGGAGTAGCAAGATTCGGATAATCGATGGCACTACTATAAATTTGAGCTAAATTTGGGGCTTCCCCAAAATCATTAATAACAAAATTACCATTAGCTAATTCAGCTAGGTCTAACCAGTTAGGGTATCCGAGATTGCTGGGGTCTTGGTTTGTTGCGGAAGGATTGCCACCAAAGCGCGGTTGCCTAACTAAGGCATATTGGCTTGTACCCCTAAAATTAGTTGGCTCATCTCGTATAATAGCAATTTGACGACCTTCAACATCGAAAGTAGAGTGTTCTAGCTTAAGGTTTGCCTCAAAGGCTCCGTTTTCAGGGAAAAATTGAAAACTTAATCTCGAGGTCAAGTAGTCACGCTGCGGCTCTTTTCTATTCCGGTTTTCATTGAAAACATAGCCTTCCATGTCATATTTGCGAATGGCTAAACGTGCATTAAGATTGTCGTTAACAGGTCCTGATAGGATTAGATTTAGCTCTTCTTCTCCATGGCCTGGAGAATATAAAGCTTTAGCAGAACCTTCAAAGTAATCGGTTGGTTTGGCAGAGTTGAGGCTTACGGCGCCACCAATACTATTGTTGCCAAATAGGGTAACCTGTGGCCCTTTCAGAACTTCAAGCCGCTCAAGGTCAAAGATAGGCGAGCGAGCCAACTGCGCTCGACCGTAGTAGATCCCATCGTAGTACATGCCAACCGATTGCTCGAAACCTTGGTTGATACCAGACCCAATACCGCGAATGTATATATTGGTGCCAATACCTGTTTCTGTCAGGGTGAAGTTGGGTACGAAAGCCGTTACTTCCTCTAAGCGGGCTATTGCCCCGTCAGCCAGCTTTTCACCTGATAATGCGGTAACTGAGACAGAGACATCCTGCAAGCTTTCTGCACGTTTTTGCGATGTCACAATTATTTCTTCAAGTACTTGTGAGTAGCTAAGTGGAGCAATTAATAGCAAAGATAGAAAAGAGCAAAAAATAGCCAGACATGTCTTGTAACGGCAGAGTTTCTTGTGGTTAAGAGAATTGCACAACATTTTGTAGGCCTTATTATAATTCTTTGGGTAATCGAGCATGGTACAAGATTCCAAGACAAAAAAAAACGATAACTCGATAAGAGCTATCGTTTAATTGGTATAACTAAAAATTATACCTTGTGAAAATTTATTAGCTTACTTTTTTGCGGATTCCGGATCCCACCAAAGCTAATGCAAGTAACATTAGGCCGTAAACTGGGAAGGGTACATTCGCTCCTTCAGGACCAGCTACTTCGGTAGTAATTTGCACAGCTAATAATGAGCCATTATTAGTTTCCAATGTAAGAACTAGCACATCTCCTCCTTCGGGGGTGACGTTACCAGTTAATGTATAATTTAAGCCATCAAGATTCAAAAATGGAATGGCTGGGCAACCAGGACCTGCGCAAGAAACTGTTGCATCACTAAATGAAGAAAAATCTGCAACAATATTGGTACCACCATCAACTGCAAATGATCCAGGTGTACTGTCAACTTTAGGGGTGCTTAAACTGATAGATCCGCCCATTGTAGAAACATTGGTAATACCGCCTGAGTTAATGATAATGTCTTGGTCGGGAAATAGGAAAGATCCTAAGGAAAGCTTATCTCCATCGAAGTATATTACGCCAGTACCGGTTTCTGTAATCCCTCCATTTGCTGTACCAACATTGTTGAAGCTAACTGCACTACCTCCGGTTAGCTTTGATGGGTTTGAAGCGCTTATTGGCCCATCAAAAGTAGTACTGTGGATGCCAAGCACTTCAACGCTAGCAACATTAGCTGTAACTTCTAAAGGTTCAGTGACGACTTCGACACTCAATAATGAACCGTTATTGGTTTCTAAAGTTAAGGTTAAGGTATCACCGCCTGCTGGAGTCAAACTCCCATCTAAGGTGTAATTCAAGCCGTCTAAATTCAAAAACGGAATCGCTGGGCAGCCAGGACCTGCGCAAGAAACCGTCGCATCAGTAAAGGCAGAAACATCTGCTACTACGTTAGCGCCTCCATCGACAGAGAATGAACCAGAAGTCGCATCAAACTTAGGCGCAGATAAGTTCATTGATGCACCCGAAACTTGTACATTGGTTACTCCACCCGAGGTAATAACTACGTCCATATCTGGAAGAACTACAGAGCCAAGGTAAAGAGTGTCTCCATTGAATTTCAAAATTCCTACGCCTGTTTCAGTCACACCACCATGAGTAGTTCCTACGGCGTTAAATACTACTGCACTTCCGCCATTAAGCTTAGAGGGGTTTGACGCGCTAATAGGCCCATCAAAAGTAGTACTGTGGATGCCAGTAATTTGTGCTGAGCCAATATTGTTGGCTGCCGCACCCAGTGAAATCAGAGACAGCACGAGGCTTAATGCTCCGTTAGTCAGAAGGTTAGAATATTTCATGATCATCCCCGTGTTTTTAAGTTATATGAAAATTTTTGCCTTTGAAAAAAAAAGCCACATTACCATTAATGGCTATGTGGCTTTTACAGATCTTTATAGATTTTATTATTTTTTGTCTTGAACTCTCTTAGCCCCAAATAATCCAACTAGGCCAGATAACATAAACCATGCAGCTGCAGGAACGGGTACAGTAGTAAATGTACCGTCGGCTAAGAATAGAACGGCTGGGGGGCCTGCACCATCGCTATCAGGAGTGAAAAGATATGACTCAAAAGTACTGTTGACTAAGTCAAAAACACCCCAAACAGGTGCGCCAGTAGTCGAACCTAATCCAAATACAGATACTTGGTCAGCATTGCTAGAAAGATCAACGCCATGAGTAAGGGCAGGAGTTGGAATGCTTAAAGCACCTAGAGGCATCATAGAAATGTTTGGGGCATACATTTGGTTGATAAAGGTTAGTACACCGCCACCTTGTCCTTCAATTGTAAGGCTGGGCGCTGAAGCAAAAGTATCGTCGAATGAAGCCGTTACTTCATTACCTGAGGCAGAGAGCACTGCACAAAGGCCGGCACAGTTATTAATAGTGCCTGTAAGTTGAACTGTTGCAGCTTGAACTGAAATGGCTACAGAAGCCAATACAGTAAGGGTTAAAGTTTTAATAGTCTTGATAAGCATAATTTTCTCCAGGGTTCTAATTTTTATATTCATAATAATGTTACGATTAAAATTCAAACAAGTCAAGATTTAATCAATAATATTTATTTTTAAAATGTAAAATATTTTCATTAAAAACAGTGCTTTAAGCCAGCATTAGGCTTTTCTTCTAAAAATTCCAAGACCTGCTATAGCTGATGCAAATAACGGCAAAGCAGCCGGTATTGGTACCGCCGAAGCTGAGGCTAAAGCTGCATCCGCATATAGGTTATCTGCCAAGAACTGGTGGGCACTTGCTGATGGGTGCCATTCGTCCATGAAAACATATCCGCTACAATCATTGGTAATGCCTGCAGCAATATCTAGCTGACAATTGTCTTCTACATTGGTAAAACCATAAGCACCTGGATCTGCAGCAGCTGAATTAAGAGCCGCAAATACATCAAGAAGATTCACTTGTGAGATAGCATTTAATCCGGGCTCCATCAACATGTTGAAAGATACAGCAGTTAGATAGGAAGCAGTAAATTCATTACCTTCAGCAATAGGAGCCATGCCAATATCTGGAAGGTTGATTGCAGCTATATAGTTAGCCCCAGCATCAACTAATTGTTGAGTTATGCTAACAAAACCCGCTGCTGCAGCTTGTAGGTCGGCTACAGTTCTCTCTCCGGTAATGATTGCCTGCAAATCATTTGCACCGCCAGCAATTGTGAAGATAGCGTTTGGATCAGCAACACCATTATTATCAGATAAATACTGATTCACCTGAGATTGAATAGAAGGTTTTTGAACACCTAGCCACTCTGTATCTTGAAGTACTCTCGCACCACTAATAGAGTAATTTGTGCCACCATTAAGGGATGGCGTAGGAGCAGTTATACCAAGCATACCAGCTAGTAGTTCATTATATACAGGGCCATCACTTTCTCTGCCGTTAAAAAAAGGAGGGGAGGGCACTTGGCAGGTTGAAGAGGGACAATTTGAAGCTATGTACCTATTACCCGTATCAGAGAAACTATCGCCAAAGGAAATCATTTGAGTGAAGGTTGCATTTGCTTGATTAGAAGCAAATAAGACAGCCGCAAGAGTAGAAGCAGCTAAAAGCCGTTTAAAAATTTTCATTAACATCTCCAGGAACCTTGCTTATTATTTTTTTCGCAAAGCTTCATTTTTTATTATCAAGTGTGATTACAAGGGGTACATTTGAGTTTGTATCCTACTATCACAAAATGAAAATACGCTTATTTTGTGCGCAGGTCAATATTTTTTTGATTATAAATGGCTCAATTAAGCATTTAAATTTTGTTAGAATTATTTTTATATATTAAACAGTAGCTTAGGCTATTTATAAGTCTTTATTTTGATGCCTCTTGAAAATCACAATAAAATCAATAATTTAAATATCCAACTTTGATGTTATATCCTCTAAGTAGAGTTTTAGAATGCGGTTTGTCTCCTCGCCGCACTCCATTTGCATCAAATGCCCCGCTTCGGGGATCATTTTTACCAGCCGAAGGTCAGGGAATTGCGCGCGCATTTTCTCAATCGGGTGGTCACCATGAAAATGCTCTAAATCCACATCATTTTCGCTACCAATAAAGTAGGCGGGCACCTCGCTGGTAACGCCTTCCAAAGCTTTGCGTTGTTGCCACTTAATATCCATTGAGCGGTACCAGTTTAAGCCACCAGTAAAGCCGGAAGCTAAATAAGCGGCCTCATAAACATCCATATCGGCCTCAGTCAGCCATGACCAAGGCAGTGGGGGTGGTGTGGGTAATGCTTCTCGATAGGAGATACCCGGCGGATGCGCCATGACTTGGCCAAAATCATAGTCACCGCTTAAGGCATAGTAAACCTGAGATAAAAACGCCCGAGTATGGGCATGCAGGTCAATATCGGCCGCATCCGGCTCGCGAAAGTATTCAATGTGCAAAAAATGGTTTTTGGCCATAGCGGCATACTCGGTGAGCGGTGGTACCTCAGGATTATGCGGTGCGGCCGGGTTTTCTAGGCCTATCACGGCAATCACCTTGTCCGGGTGCATCAGTGCTAGGTCATAAATGGCAAACGCGCCAAAATCTAAGCCCACAAATATGGCTTTAGGTTCACCAATATGCGCCAAAAGGCCCATTAAGTCAGCGTTGATTTGCGGTAAGCCGTATTCTTCAGGCTGAGCGGGGCCCTCGGTGCCGCCCATGCCTCGCAAATCGGGTGCTATCACGCGAAAGCCAGCATCAGCGATTGCGGGTATTTGGTGTCGCCAGCTATACCAAGTGTGCGGGAAGCCATGACAGAGAATCACCGGTAGGCCTTGGCCCTGCTCTACATAATGCATGCTAATACCGTTAATGGTGGCTTGGTGGTGCTGAATGGCTGTGTCGAGGCTCATCGCATGTGACCTTTATTAACTGATTGAAAATAGGTGGATTAAGAAGCGCATCATTCGCTATTTCGGCGGTGATTGTTACTTAAATTTTTTTCAAATTTGCACATGCCTTTTTTCAGCACCAGCAATCACAGGCTAAGGCCCCATAATTGAACGTTAAAGACATTACATTTCCCTCACCGAGGGTAAAAGTCATTGCGAAGCCGCACGGCTAAAAATAAACTGCCTTTTTAATAGTGAGCTTAATTTATAGCTTGAAAATTAGGTAAGTAACGACACTACTGGAGAACAACAGATGGCTGATCCTACCACTGCCCCGCAAGGCAATCCCGGCGATATTTTAAACTGGCCCATGCTTAAGGTGAACTATCGCACCGATGCCGAATGCATTGCTAAATTATTGCCACCTGGGCTATCAGTCGGGGCCGAGCCAATTGTACGATTAACCTTTTATAATTTTCCCGTTCAGGGCGAGCCTGAGTACGGTATCGTGATTAATGTTGACGCCGATTACGACGGCGTAGCGGGCGAATATTGTCTTGGCTTTGGTATTGACCAAGAACAAGCGATTTTTATTAGCCGTGAAAAGACTGGCCAGCCCAAATTTCCAGCCGAGACGAGTTACTATCGCTTGATGAATTACGTGTCGGCTAAGACCACTCATCAGGGCCATACCTTTGCTGAATTTAAAGGTGAGGTGGTTGGCGTTGAAGATAACGGCCCAGAGTTTGAGTTAAATGAATGGTGGATAAAGTGCTCGCGCGCTGTGGATGACCAGCCAGAGTCCTATGATTTTCCGCCGCATGTGGTGAAGGTCTTCACTAAATACGGTACTGCCTATAAAGAAAAAGTGCAGGGCCAATTAATTTTACGTGATAGTCCTTGGGACCCCATTGCTAGCCAATTGCCCATGCGTGAGCAGTTAGATGCGTATTTATGGACGCCTATTTTTCTTGATCGGAAAATCACCTTGGAAGGTGCTTTAGATCCTAAAGGCTTTTGGCCATTCGCTGACACTATTGGTGGCTCACGTTGGTTGGGTGATCAGGGTGGTCCAAAAAAGTCTTAGTGCCGTAAAATCCGATGAAGTCCCCACTGGTATAAAATGAAAATAAAAAATGCAAGACTTTAAGCATAAATTAGCCGTCATCACTGGCGGCGCAAGCGGTGTGGGGCGTTCACTGGCATTTGCACTTGGCCGTGAGGGCGGTAGGGTATTAATTGCCGATGTCGACCAAGCCGCTTTAACCCAAACGCAGGCAGATTTATCTGCTGCAGGCATCGATGCGCACAGCAGTTTTTGTGACGTAAGTTCGGCCGATAGCGTTAAGGCACTCGCGATTAAGGCGTTTGATGAATTAGGTGGCGCCCAATTAGTCTTTGCCAATGCCGGCATAGGTGCTGGTGAAGGGGGTGCAATGTGGGAGTATGCCGAGCAAGATTGGCAGTGGGCATTTAATGTCAATGTGTGGGGTGTGATCAATTCGATTAATGCTTTTATGCCGCGCTTAATGGCACAGCAACAAGAAGCCCATATGGTGATTACGGGTTCAGGCAATGGCGCGTTTATGGTGTTGCCAGATTCACCTATTTATACGGCTACCAAAGCCTCAGTGCAGGCTATCACTGAGGCACTGTATTATCAAACCAGTGCGGCTCAAGATTTAGTTAAAGTTAACGCTTTATTCCCGGGTCCTTATGTGGTGGATACCGGTTTATTTAATTCTGATCGAGTAAGACCTGCCGAGCTTGATAAAGGGGATGCGAATGATTCAGGAATTAAATCGGTCGATGATATGCGCGAAATGATGGAGCAGTTTGGTATGGAATTAAAGACCACCCACCCCGATGAGGTGGCTCAAACAGCTTTGCAGGGTTTGCGCAATGAGCAGTTTTGGATCAGCCCAATGAATGAAGATACCGAGGCGAAAATTAAATTGCGTATGGAATCGATTTTTAATCGCACTAACCCCGTCGCCCCTTCATTAGGCTAGTTGACAAATAAAGCAGAGTAAGGAGTAACGCCATGAAAAAAACCAGCTTACCTATCCCGTTTGGTTGGTATGCGGTTGCCTTCAGCGATGAGCTAAGTATCAAAGAGGTGAAGCCGCTTTACTTTTTTGCTAAAGACCTAGTCCTTTACAGAACGGAGACCGGCATACCAATATTGCTTGACGCTTTCTGCCCGCATCTGGGTGCTCATTTGGGTCATGGTGGTGAAGTCCATGGGGAGTCTATCGCCTGTCCTTTTCATGGTTGGGAGTTTGATGGCGACGGCATGTGTACCAGTGTTCCCTATGCTAAGAATATGCCGACGAAGATTAAAGATAAGCCATGCATCGATGGCTATCCCATCAGAGAAATTAATGGAACTATCTTTGCTTGGTATCACCCTAGAAAGTTAGCGCCTATCTTTGATGTTGATGAGGTACCGTATCTTAATAGCCCTGATTGGAAAGAGACAGGAAGGTATGAGTGGGAGATAAACACCTGCGTACAGGAGACGGGTGAAAATGGCGTTGATATTGCGCATTTTGTTTATGTGCACAGCAGTATCGAGATGCCCAAAGCCGAGATTCAATTAAAAGGCCACCATCGCGTCACAACGATGATTTCGAAGGTCCCTGCTCAGGATGAAAATGGCGTACTTGATACCACGGGTGAGAAATGGGAGAAAAGTGCGTTATCAACGACAAGTTGTGGTCCAGGCATGACATACCAGACATTTGATCGAGGTTTTGTGTTGTTTATGCAGGGTACTATTACCCCTATTGATGAAAGCAGAGTGTCAATGCGATGGATATTCGCTTCTCCTGCCGACCAAGATGAAACGGCTGCATTTTTTGCTAAAGTAGTGCAAGACAATGTGGTTGAGCAAGTCGGACATGATGTGCCTATCTGGGAACATAAAATTTACCAGCCCAATCCTATACTGTGTGACAGTGATGGTCCCATTGCTAAATATCGAAAATGGTTCAATCAGTTTTACGACGATGGTGATTCAACGCCGGTTCGGTTGGTGAAATCGAATTAACTTTACGCATATTTTTATGCTGCGATTAAACCCCTTTATTAGTTATATTAAAAGATTAGGTTAAGTTATGGAAAATTTTATTGTAATTTCATCCGACTGCCACGCTGGCCTACCTATTGCCCAGTACAAGGACTACACCGAAGAAAAGTATCATGAGATGCTTGATATGGCGGTACCAATCACTATAGAAATGTCGCAAAAAGCGTCCGAAAGCTTCTTAATAAAGGAAATTAACGACGATTGGCGCAAAGGCATTGAGCAACAACTCACCGGCGCGTGGGATTACAAAGAACGAGTGAAAATGCTGGATGCCGACGGTATCGCAGCAGAAATTATCTTTCCCGATGGCATCACCGAGATCAATACTCCTCCCTTTGGTGCGGGCCTGTCGATGCCAACCAAAGATATGGTACCCGAACTGCAGTGGGCGGGCGCCATGGCACATAATCGCTGGTTATCGGAATTCTGCGCCAACAACCCCGATCGGCATTTTGGCGTCGCAGTGATTCCCCTGCTTTGGGACGTCAATACCGCCATATCTAATGTTCGCTGGTGTGCCGAAAACGGTTATCGTCATGTCATGATTCCGGTGATGACCAATGAGTTTGATGGCTACAATCACATTAAATACGATCCGTTCTGGGAAGTCTGTCAGGACCTGGGTATTATGATCCATTTCCATTCTGGCCCTGGCCCAATGGAAAACTTCTTTGGCCCGGGTTTCCCAGAAATCCCCGCTGATGATCGTCCCGGCGCGATGGGTCTCTATGTTTCAGAGGTGATGTGGTGGCTGTACCGTCCGCTCGCATTTATGATTTGGGGCGGCGTGTTTGAGCGGTTCCCAAAATTGAAAGCCTGCTTAACCGAAGGTGGTACTAACTGGATGTTAGAGCCATGGCTGCGGATGCTCGACTTTCATGCCACCGCAGGCCCAGAGTCGGCTAAACTGGGTGACTACACCGGTCACCTTTCAATGAAACCGTCGGATTACTTTAAGCGTAATATCGGTGTAGGTGCATCTTGTGCTAAGCGTGATGACCTTCAGGCTAGCCGCTTCCTAGGCCAAGACAAGCTTATGTGGGGCAGCGACTACCCGCACCCCGAAGGTACTTGGCCCATGACCGGCGTGCGTTTAAAAGAAAACTTTAGCGGCGTGCCCGAAGACGAGATTCGCAAACTTCTAGGTGAAAATGCCTTGGCATGGTACGGTATGTCTCGCGATGCGTTACAGCCTATCGCTGATCGTATTGGTCCAACATACAATGACTTGCAAGCTTAAGTCGAAGAACCGTCTTATTCGATCATTCTTTGAAAGCCGATCGCCTTTTTTAAAGAGTGCTGGCAACATCGCTATCGCTAGTTTTTTTATTGATATTCTGGCTCTTTAGATATTATTTTTAATGAAAAAGCCTAAAGATCAGCGACTAATGCCAATATATCTTGCTCAGTTGTTGCCAATAGCATCGTAGTTAACGGTGAAGCCTTCCAATCCTTATAACGCTCAAGAATTTCATCTTTAGTACCGATTAAGTGCATAACACGCACCATGTCATCAGTAACCGCTTCTATTGCTTCGTTTTGTTTGCCATTAAGATAGAGATCTTGAATTTTATTGGCTTCTTCTTCGTAACCAGCACGTTCAAAGTATTCCTTATAAAAGTTTTTTCCTTTAGTACCCATGCCGCCAACATATAGTGCCATGGAGGCCTTAGTCATAAATATTTTCTCTTGTGCGCTTTGTGTGGTCTCTCCTTTATTGTTTAAAAGGATCACTTGCACATTAGTCAGCAACTCAAAATCTTCCCATTTTTTTCCGTCGGTTCGTTTTTCAAACCCGCGCTTAATATTATCGAGTACGACATTGGGCCGCTCTGGAATCATTGCCGTTAAATGCAAACCA
>DDDX01000011.1:2376-2812 GCA_002339085.1 Cellvibrionales bacterium UBA1969 | reverse complement strand
TAATCAAGATACCATTCAGAAAACTTTAACGGTGGCGTTGCTGCTTTGTTTTGTCTGCTCGATCATTGTCTCAGCAGCAGCGGTTCTACTCCGACCTATGCAAGATGCTAATAAAGATCAGGATCGTAAAAAAAATATTTTGCTGGCTGCTGGTCTTTACCAAGAGGGAATCGAGATTGAAGAGCAGTTCTCTGTGATCAAGGCTAGGTTGGTTGATTTAGATACCGGTACTTTTTCCTTAGAGGCTGATGTCTCAAGTTTTGACCAGCGTAAGTCTGCTAAAGATCCTAGCCTTTCATTGGCACTTACCTCTGATCAAGATCAAGCCAAAATCTCAAGACGTGAAAATCAGGCTTTAGTTTATATCGTAGAATCGCAAGGCGAGTTTGATAAAATTATTCTTCCCGTTCACGGTTATGGCCTTTGGTCTACCCTT
>DDDX01000011.1:0-2067 GCA_002339085.1 Cellvibrionales bacterium UBA1969 | reverse complement strand
TGGCCTTTGGTCTACCCTTTATGGCTTTGTTGCCTTGGAGAACGATTTAAATACTATTGCTGGTCTTGGCTTCTACGAGCATGGCGAGACACCCGGTCTTGGTGGAGAGGTGGATAATCCTCGTTGGAAAGCTTTTTGGCCTGGAAAGAAGGTCTATAAAGAAGGCACAGTGGCTATTCAGTTAATAAAAGGCGTGGTCGATCCTAGCGGCGTTGACTCACCTTACCAAGTTGATGGCCTGTCAGGAGCAACGCTGACCAGTACTGGAGTAACTAATCTACTACAGTTTTGGTTGGGCCAAAATGGATTTCAATCCTTCATTTCAAATTTTAAAATAGGCAAGGCTTAAGTCGCGAGTTATATTGAGATAAATTATGAGTACAGACGCCAAAAAAACCTTGATAACGCCCATTTTTGACGATAACCCTATCGCTTTACAAATATTGGGCATTTGTTCTGCCTTGGCGGTAACCACTAATTTGCAGACAACCTTCGTGATGTGTCTTGCGTTAACTGCCGTGTGTGCATTCTCAAACTTATTTGTTTCTTTAGTGAGAAGCTTTGTCCCCAATAGTATTCGAATTATTGTTCAAATGATTATTATTGCTTCTTTAGTTATTGTGGTTGACCAAATTTTAAAAGCAGTTGCTTATGATGTGTCAAAACAACTCTCAGTGTTTGTCGGCCTTATCATTACTAACTGCATCGTTATGGGTAGAGCTGAAGCTTTTGCCATGAAAACCCCCCCTTTACCCAGCTTTCTCGATGGCATTGGCAATGGTTTAGGTTACAGTGTTGTGTTGCTTGCAGTAGGTTTTTTCCGTGAGTTGCTGGGTTCGGGTAAGTTATTTGGCTTCGAGATCTTAGCCCTGGCTACTGAGGGGGGATGGTATGTCCCTAACGGTATGATGCTGCTTCCTCCAAGTGCATTTTTCTTAATTGGTTTTTTTATTTGGGTTTTACGGACGCGTAAAACTGATCAAGTAGAGGCACCTGAGTTCAAAATAAGCCGAAATTCTTCGGTGAGAGAGGCCTCTTAATGGAGCATTACCTCAGTTTATTTGTACGAGCCGTTTTTATTGAAAATATGGCGCTCAGTTTCTTTCTTGGGATGTGCACATTCTTAGCGATCTCAAAAAAAATAGAGGCAGCTATTGGTCTCAGTATTGCGGTCATCGTGGTGTTAACGATAACTACGCCATTAAATAATATTATTTACCACAACTTACTAGCCGATGGTGCTTTAACATGGGTTGGTCTGCCCGATGTGGATCTTAGCTTTTTAGGCTTTCTAAGCTATATTGGCGTCATTGCGGCAAGCGTTCAAATACTGGAAATGTTTTTAGATAAATATGTTCCTGCACTTTATAACGCACTGGGTGTGTTTTTACCGCTCATTACGGTGAATTGCGCTATTTTGGGCGCATCGCTATTTATGGTTGAGCGCGATTATAATTTAGCGGAAAGTGCTGTTTTCGGTGCAGGTGCAGGACTTGGCTGGGGTCTTGCCATTGTGGCATTAGCAGGAATTAGAGAGAAGTTAAAATACAGTGACGTCCCTGACGGTCTTCAGGGCCTAGGCATCACGTTTATCACGGTAGGCTTGATGTCACTGGGTTTTATGTCTTTTGGCGGCATAGATCTATGATGAAAATCTTAATTGGGGTGGTTAATTAAATGGGTGATATCGGCCTCGGCGTAGGCATGTTTACGGCAATCGTTTTAGTGTTGGTTGTTATAATTCTCATGGCTAGGGCACAACTAGTCAGTACGGGTAATGTTAATATAGAGATTAATGGTGAAAAGACCATTTCAGTGCCTGCGGGTGATAAATTGCTGCAAACTTTAGCGGGTAATGATCTTTTTCTAGCCTCTGCCTGTGGTGGCGGTGGCAGCTGTGCGCAGTGCAAATGTCAGGTGTTTGACGGTGGCGGATCTATTTTGCCTACAGAAGAATCTCACTTTACGCGTCGAGAAGCTCAAGATGGTTACAGACTTTCATGCCAGGTGCCTGTTAAACAGGATATGAAAATACAAATTCCTGAAGAGGTGTTTGGGGTTAAGCAG
>DDDX01000056.1:2765-6463 GCA_002339085.1 Cellvibrionales bacterium UBA1969 | reverse complement strand
CGCAGGCCACCATGAATAAGCTTGCTTGAGCGACTAGATGTGCCATTGCCGATTTGACCTGATTCAATCAATATTGTTGAGTAACCACGGCTAGCCAGTGCTTGTGCGCAGCCAGCGCCATGAATACCGCCACCAATAATTAATACATCTACTGCACAAATTTTTTCATCCACTAGCGAAGTCTCTGCTTGACGAGTTAGTGTTATGCTTCAATGGGTTAATGTTATAGCTATAATTGTAGACGGTTTGCCGCTGGCTGCATGATGAATGAGGTTTTGCTCAACGAGCGGCCCTGGTGCGGTATTTGAACACTAAATAGTCTTGCTTGATCGGCTTGTAACAGGCATTATCCTCTCTCGTTTATGATAATTGATAATAGTAGAGTAACTAATGGTGGTGTTATGAATCTGGAGTATTACCCAATTAGGGGGCGCGGGCCAGAAGGCGACAAGTTTCAATTAGCGCGCATTATTGATGACCAGGGCAATATGTATAAAGGGCAATATGATCAGGCTAAACATTTTGGTTCTGAGCAAGAATTAAAAGCCTATTTGTCTAAGATGTTAGATCTGCCAGAGGCAGAACTGTCAATTAAAAAAATGAGTTTATAAAAAAGCCTGTGTTTGCAGGCCTTTTTTATAATATTCTGGCTAAGCAAGTATCAAGTAACCGCCAAAAATGATGTAGCTCAGGCTAATAATAGCCGTTATAGATACCATTAATTTTTGGTTGAGACCGAATTTTTCAGCATAATCTCCAGCGATTTGCCAGCCGGCCAAAATTGAGTTTAATCCTGCAAGGGTTAATGTTACTGAAAAAAAGATGACGCTTGCTGTATCTGCTTTCAAATCTTTTAAAACTTCAAAGTTAATGGCCCCTGGGCTGGCTAAAAACACCAATAGCCAAAGACCAAAAATAACAATGATTAGATTGCTGATTCGCTGGAAAACCCATTGATTTACACCCATACGTAAATACCTGCTAAAACACTCAGTAAAATTCCTAGGCTAATAGCCAGCCAAGAAATAATTTTACCACTAGAGAAGTCTTCACAATAACCCATGTCCTGGATTAAATGCTTTATAGTCCCCATGCAGTAATAACCAAAGGCCGTTAATAGACCCCAGACAACAAATTGACCTATAAAGTTTTCGGTTATAAATTGCGCTATTTGATCAAAAGCTTCTGACGATTGGCTGGCATAGTAAACACCAGCAAGTAAGATTCCAAGCCCGACCCAAATAATGACAGCACTGATACGATGGGTAATTGATGCAATGGCTGTGACTGGCCAGCTAAACTTCCCAAATTGAATGTCGACGGGGTTAGTTTTGATGTTTGCCATATAGACTGCCTTTTTTTAACCAGGAATTTATGCTAATTGAATTTAGTGAAGCAGATTAATCTATCCGCAGTAATTTAACGCTTGTCAATCGACTGATAATCTCGGCTAGGGTGGCCCGTATAAAGCTGTCTTGGTCGGCCTATTTTATAGGGGGCGCTGTGCATTTCGTGCCAATGGGCGATCCAGCCAACTGTTCTGCCAACGGCAAAAATAACGGTAAACATGCTGGTCGGAATACCGATAGCTTTTAAGATAATACCCGAATAAAAATCAACATTAGGGTAGAGTTTTTTCTGCACAAAATAATCGTCTTCTAATGCGATAGCCTCTAATCGTTTTGCGATCTTGAGCAAAGGATCATTTTCTAATCCTAGCTCTTTTAATACTTCGTCAGCGGTCTCTTTCATAACTTTTGCGCGTGGATCGAAGTTCTTATAGACACGATGACCAAAGCCCATTAAGCGAAAAGGATCGTTCTTGTTTTTTGCTTTAGCAACAAATTCGTCAATCCGAGATTCGTCGCCAATTTCCTCTAGCATTTCTAGAACGGCTTCATTAGCACCGCCATGAGACGGCCCCCAAAGCGCAGCAATTCCTGCCGCAATGCATGCAAAAGGGTTGGCACCTGATGAGCCCGTTAGTCGCACGGCGGAAGTTGAAGCATTTTGCTCATGGTCAGCATGCAATAAAAAGATTCTGTCCATCGCGCGAGCAAGCACTGGATTGACTTGATAGTCCTCGCAGGGATTACCAAACATCATGAAAAGAAAGTTTTCAGCATAGCTAAGATCATTACGCGGATACATAAACGGCTGGCCGATACTGAATTTATAACTCATAGCCGCTAGAGTTGGCATTTTTGCAATCAAGCGAAAAGCAGCGATTTCTCGATGCTTTTCATCGCTGATATCGAGCGAATCATGGTAGAAAGCTGATAATGCACCGACTACACCGCATAGGATTGCCATGGGGTGCGCATCGCGTCGAAAGCCAGAATAAAAGGTGCTGAGCTGTTCATGCACCATTGTGTGGCGACTGATGGTGTATTCAAAATCTGCTTTTTGGGCTTTTGTCGGTAACTCACCGTAGATCAATAAGTAGCAGGTTTCTAAATGACTGGAGTGCTTAGCCAGTTGTTCGATAGGGTAGCCACGATGAAGCAAGACACCTTTGCCGCCATCGATGAAAGTGATTTGTGATTCACATGAGGCGGTTGAAACAAAGCCGGGGTCAAAAGTAAAGCGACCATTAGGTGTTAGTTGTGAAATATCGATCACGTCAGGACCAATGGTCCCTTGGTGGATCGGTAGCTCAAGAGTTGGGCCGCCTTCTATGATAAGTGTCGCTTTTGAATCTGACTTGTCGGGCATCGTTGAGTCCTGTTCTTTGGATGAGAATTTTTCTTGCCAATGCATTTAATTCCATGCATTAGACGTTCATATTATTTAATTTTACCTTTTTTTGAAATAAATTGGCAGTCGTAGTTAGCCTTAGTTGGTTTTTTTGTCGGTTTGATTGGTTAGATGGTGTATTAAGGGTCGTTTAATATCAGGTAAAGCTAAGTCTAAAAACGACCGTTTGATAAGACACTTTGATCTTACAAGCGATAAATCCGTTATGTATTGTCGACATTGCTACTCGATTTAAGCGAAAAACTATAGAGGGCTCGACATTTTTGTCAATGAAAGATGATTGAAATGTATAAGTACTAGCCGCGAGTTGATGCAACTTTTATCGACTTTATATGTTATCGAAATTAACTATTCAGTGCATAAATAATTTATAGAGCGGACTTTTATTGTTTCCAAGTAACTAGATGTCTATAATCTCGCTGATTTTTGGAAGATCTTTACGGTTTTTCACCATCATTTCTTCTTAAATCCTTGCCGCATGTGCTAATAAAGAAAGTGCGCAGCTTTTAAACAAGAAGCGATCTCAATAGGCAGGAAGTGACTTGTTATTGCTAGAAAATAACGGTTTTTTTATCGCGAGAATGAATCTCTTATTGCAAAATAAGCGTAAAATTCTATTACTTGGTGAGTGAGTGTTAATTTAACCAACAAGCGATGCAGATTTTTCAAGATTTAATGAAAGAGATGATAGACATCTGACAAATTGCAGTGATTGGAGTTAAGGCAGTATGGCAAATATTAGAACGCTTACCTATGATGGAGTTATTGTTGGTGGCGGTGGTGCAGGCATGAGAGCTGCTCTTCAATTGGCACAGTCTGGTTATAAAACAGCCGTTATTTCCAAGGTCTTTCCTACCCGTTCTCACACCGTTTCTGCCCAAGGTGGTATCACCTGTTCCATCGCTAGTGCTGATCCTGATGATGATTGGCGTTGGCACATG
>DDDX01000056.1:581-2442 GCA_002339085.1 Cellvibrionales bacterium UBA1969 | reverse complement strand
TGGCACATGTATGACACAGTCAAAGGGTCTGATTATATTAGTGATCAAGACGCTGTCGAATATATGTGCAGTGTGGGCCCTGAAGCCATCTTTGAGCTAGAGCATTTAGGCCTACCGTTCAGCCGGACAGACTCGGGGCGAATTTACCAGCGGCCATTTGGCGGCCAATCTAAGGATTTTGGTGCGGGTGGGCAGGCTGCAAGAACGTGTGCCGCAGCCGATAGAACCGGCCATGCCTTGCTTCATACGTTGTACCAAGCCAATATCAAGAACAATACTGTATTTTTAAACGAGTGGTTCGCCACTGACTTGGTGAAAAATCAAGATGGTGTCGTGGTTGGTGTCATTGCGATTTGTATCGAGACCGGTGAGACCGTTTACGTGAAGTCAAAAGCTACCGTTTTTGCAACTGGCGGCGCTGGTCGTATTTATGCATCTACCACCAATGCTCACATCAACACGGGCGATGGTGTCGGGATGGCCATCCGTGCTGATGTGCCTATGCAAGATATGGAAATGTGGCAGTTTCATCCAACTGGCATTTACGGTGCTGGTACTTTAGTGACTGAGGGCTGTCGCGGTGAAGGTGGTTATCTCATTAATAAAGATGGCGAGCGTTTCATGGAACGCTATGCACCGAATGCCAAAGACCTAGCCGGTCGAGATGTGGTTGCCCGCTCAATGGTGATGGAAATTCTCGAAGGGCGTGGTTGTGGCCCTGATGGCGACCATGTGTTTTTAAAACTTGATCATCTTGGTCAAGACGTCTTGCATAGCCGCTTACCGGGTATTTGTGAACTATCTGAGACCTTCGCACATGTCGATCCCGTTTACGCGCCCATTCCTGTGGTGCCCACCTGCCATTACATGATGGGTGGTATTCCAACCAATGTTCATGGTCAGGCGCTAACGCAAAATCCAGCCGGTGAAGACGTGGTGGTTGAAGGCTTATATGCCTGCGGAGAAATTGCTTGTGTTTCTGTTCATGGTGCGAATCGACTAGGCGGCAATTCTCTGTTAGATTTGGTCGTTTTTGGTCGCGCTTCGGGCTTATTTATCGAAAAAGCTCTAGGCGAGGGCATTGAACAGCGTGAAGCCAGTAACACAGACATTGAGCAAGGGCTAGATAGGGTTACTCGACTGAACGAAAATAAGGGTAATGGCGAGAGCGTTCCCGCCTTGAGAAAAGAATTGCAAAATATCATGCAGTTGTACTTTGGGGTGTTTCGGACAGGTGATAAAATGGATGAAGGCGTTAAACAGCTGGATGACCTGCGAAGCCGTATTATGGAAGCGACTTTGGTTGATAAAAGTGATGCCTTTAATACCGCACGTATTGAGGCGCTTGAGTTGCATAATTTATTTGAAGTGGCTGAAGCAACTGCTATTTCTGCCAATGTTCGTAAAGAAAGCCGCGGTGCGCATGCCCGAGAGGATTTTCAAGAGCGAGATGACGAAAATTGGCTTTGTCATTCGATGTATTATGCGAAAGACAAACGTGTTGGAAAGCGTGGAGTTAATTTTAAACCGCTCACGGTTGATACCTTTGAGCCGAAGGCGAGAGTATATTAATTAAGCATATTTAGCTCTATCAGCTTAAAGAGTTTTGTTGTTTGGTGGTTTTTATAACGCTTAAGCCGATCTCAATAAAGATTTAGTCAGGCACTGAAGGATGAAAGTATATGTTACAAGTAAGCATTTATCGATACGACCCAGCGCAGGACTCTGAGCCGTATATGAAAGAGTATCAAGTCGAGACTCTCGGCAAAGACATGATGGTGCTTGATGTGCTTGAGTTACTCAAGGCTGAAGATCCCTCCCTGGCTTATCGTCGCTCTTGTCGAGAGGGGGTTTGTGGTTC
>DDDX01000056.1:0-275 GCA_002339085.1 Cellvibrionales bacterium UBA1969 | reverse complement strand
TTGTCGAGAGGGGGTTTGTGGTTCTGACGGTATGAACATGAACGGGAAAAATGGTTTAGCATGCATTAAGCCTCTGTCTGAGGTCGTCAAAAAGAACAAGTTAGAGTTACGTCCGCTACCTGGCTTACCCGTCATTCGAGATTTGGTTATTGATATGAGTCAGTTTTATGCACAATATGAAAAGGTCAAGCCATACCTACAGGGCGATATACCAGAGACTGGAATTGAGCGAAAACAAACCCCAGAAGAACGTGAAAAACTTGATGGTTTGTACG
>DDDX01000098.1 GCA_002339085.1 Cellvibrionales bacterium UBA1969 | reverse complement strand
GATTATAGATCTAGCCAGGCAATTAGGCGTGCCAATGTATGAGAATGCCGAGCTTACTGAATTACTGTCAATGCTCGAACTAGGCGATGAAATTTCGCATGATTTATATGTTATCATTGCCCAGATAATCGCCCTAGCGTACTCTTTAAAGTTGCAATGAGCTATCAATTGCCAGACATCGGCTTACTCAAGCTATTATGAGTAGGCTGCTTTATTTAAAAAAATAATCATGATCACTGTTTCAAACGTCAGCCTTCGAAGAGCCGATAAATTACTCTTTAAAGATGCAAATTTCTCCGCCTATTCAGGTCATCGTGTAGGTCTTACGGGGGCTAATGGCTGTGGTAAATCCAGCTTCATGTCAATGCTAACCCATGACATCAATGCTGATCTTGGTGATATCACCATACCTCCTTCCTTTATCATTGCCACGGTTGCCCAGCATGTTGAACGGCATCAAGGAACCGCGATTGACTTTGTAATGGCTGGCGATCGAGCCCTTATGGCTGCCAAGAATTCTCTCCAAGAAGCAGAACAAAGTGGTGATAACGAAGCATTGGCAGCCGCTTATGAGCAGCTAGAAAATGCCGATGCTTATACAGCTGAATCTCGTTCTGGACAACTATTAGCAGGCCTTGGTTTTACCAGCGACCAACAACAAACAGCTGTGAATGCATTTTCAGGTGGCTGGAGAATGCGTCTAAATCTAGCTAGAGCACTCATGATTCAATCTGATATTCTATTGCTAGATGAGCCAACTAACCACCTAGATCTCGATGCAATTATTTGGCTTGAATCATGGTTAAAACGCTACAACGGCTGCCTAATGATTATTTCTCATGACCGTGATTTCCTTGACAGTATCTGCACCCATATCGCCCATATCGAACAGCAAACGATTAGTCATTACAACGGTAATTACTCTGAATTTGAAAAGCAACGAGCGGCACGGCTAGCTAACCAAACCGCAGCTTTTATTAAACAGCAAAAAAATATTGCGCACATGCAAAAGTTTATTGACCGCTTTGGTGCCAAGGCAACAAAAGCAAAGCAAGCTCAAAGCCGTGTTAAGGCCTTAGCGAAATTAACTTCGATTGCCCCAGCGCATATAGACTCGCCCTTTTCTTTTGAGTTTCAAGCCCCAAGCAAAGATCCAAAGCAGCTAATTCAAACCGATAATTTACAGCTTGGTTATCAAGATGCAACCATCTTAAGTAAGGTTAATATCAACATTGAACAAGGGGCGCGAATCGGCCTACTAGGCGCTAATGGTACGGGTAAGTCTACTCTGATAAAAGCTATCGCAGGTGAACTCGACGCACAACAAGGCAGCATCGATCGCGCTAAAGAAATCAACATCGGCTATTTCGCACAGTATCAACTTGATCAACTCAGGCCGGATGATACCCCTTTAAGCCATCTAAGTAGAGCCTATTCATCACGAAGTGAGGCAGAGTTGCGTCGTTTTTTAGGTGGCTTCGGTTTTATTGGCAATCAGGCAATTTCATCAATAGAACCAATGTCTGGCGGGGAAAAAGCGAGACTTGTCTTGGCCACCTTAGTTTTAAAAAAACCAAATTTGTTATTGCTTGACGAGCCCACAAACCATCTGGATCTTGAAATGCGATACGCTTTGAATGTGGCGTTACAAAGTTATCAAGGCTCTCTGCTGGTAATATCACATGATCGGCACCTTTTAGAAACAGTGACTGATGAACTGTGGTTAGTCACTGACGGTCAGCTCACTCATTATGACGGCGACCTTGAACAGTATGCCAAATGGTTATTAAATAACAGAGTTAAAGACTTCACTGATAGCAATTCTAGCGCTAACACGCAAGCAGCTGAAATAGGATCAACTGGACCTATTAAAAGTAGCGAAACTTTAATTGATAAAAAAAACAGAAAACGAGAAGCTGCCGAACTGCGGGCCAAATTAAAACCCCTGACCCAGCGCTGCCAGCAAATTGAAGCGCAGCTTTCTCAGCATGAGGAAACTCTAAATTCCATCGAAAATGAACTGGCACTACCATCAATTTACGATGATAATAATAAACAACGATTAGCTGCGGCAATTCAACAACAGGGGCAGTTAAAATTAACAGTCACTCAGCTTGAGAGTGAATGGTTAGAAATCAACGAACAACTTGAAATTGCTCATCATAAAGAATAATTGAAAACACGGTTACCGAAGGCATGAACCATGACTAAATTAATGCGTATTGATTGTGAGACAGCGTCAGAAATCTATTTACAAGGTGGTAGTCAATTGATTGATATTCGAGATCAAGAAAGCTATCTAGCTGGCCACATTGCTGATGCTATACATATCGATAATAGTTCACTCAGCCAGTTTATTGCCTCAGCAGAAACTAGTCAGCCGTTACTGATCTATTGCTATCATGGCAATTCAAGTCAGCAAGCAGGCGAGCACTTTATCAACCAAGGATTTGAGCAGGTTTATTCAGTTGATGGTGGATTTGAACAATGGCAACATTCACCGCCTATAACAAAGAAGCCAGAAGCTTAAGAAGGCGCAAGCCTTGACGCCATTATTGCAGCAATAAAACCCGTCACAATAGCGGCCATGGCTATCACTTCATGCAGCATAGCTGGTGACTGATCTGACGCTCCTCCTGAAAACAGAAAAACTACATTAAAAGTAAAGTACATTAACAAAATATAGCAATACCAAATATAACTGCGTTTTTTACCTTGGCAAAGCCCTTTAATAATTAATAACAACCCCGAACTAATCAATAACCAAAGAACCAGCATAGGGGCTACTTGATCGGGCCCAAAAGCCATACAGGCGTAGAGCATAACAAATAACAGCGTGAAATAGCTCATAACTGAAAGAAAATGATAGAAAGAATAACCAGGTTTGATCGACATCTTCTTAATCTTCCTCAATTTTATTAGCTAAGCGAGCAACCCTTGCACCCAGGGCTTTACACAGCTCAGCTTCATCTGAATTTATTGACTGCTGATCATTAACCATCACATGAGAGGCGCCGTAAGGCGTTCCTCCTGATACAGTATTGTGTAATGCAGCAAGATTATAAGGAAGACCAACAGCCAACATACCATGGTGCAACAGAGGGATTAACATAGTAAGCAGTGTCATTTCATTACCGCCATGCATGCTACCCGTCGATGTGAATACCGCAGCTGGTTTATCTACTAAACTACCGCTAAGCCATAAATTGCTGGTCTGATCGATAAAATACTTCAACGGTGCAGCCATATTGCCGAAACGGGTCGGACTACCTAAGATAAGGCCGCTACAGTTGCGTAATTCCTCTGCACTGCAATATAGGGGGCCATGATCAGGTATGTCAGGCATAGTTGAGCTCTCTAGCGAATCACTAATCGGCGGTACAGTTCTTACTAAAGCCCTTTGGCCGTCCACTGAATTCACACCCTCAGCAATCACCTCAGCCATATTAGCTGTCGCGCCGTTTCGACTGTAATACAAAATTAAAACGTAGCTATCATTCATGATTGACCATTTATAGGTTTAATTAACTCCAGGACATTCTCGGGTGGACGGCCCAGTACCGCCCTTGTCCCGCATACAACGATAGGACGCTCGATTAGCTTTGGATACTCAACCATTAGCGCCAAAAGATCTTGCTCAGTTAAATCATAAGGCTTGACCTTCTCTTTATAAATACTTTCACCTTTACGCAACAGATCACTTGCTCTAGACGCTAACTTAGTTAATAAATCGCTGAGTTCAGTAATACTGGGGGGACTGTCAAGATACAAAATAATTTCAGGTTCAATCTGGTGCTGTCTGAGCAATTCAAGCGTCTGGCGAGATTTTGAGCATCTTGGGTTATGATAGAGGCGATATTTTAGCACCGTATTATTCCCTAGGTTATTGGACACATTTGGCTATTTATATTAATCCGAAAGTATACAATAATTAAGCAACGATTGACTTGCAAAAAAAATTATTTCCTGACCAAGACACGTTTTAGGCAGTCCGTTTATGACAGTAAATAGCCCTTATATGTCCCGATTTTTCTTGATTCTTTGCGCTATTTTGTTAGCCGCTTGCCAGCAAGAAAAAAGTTTAGAAAATTTTTCCATCTCAGCATACAAGGGACAGTGGTTGGTTATCAATTACTGGGCTGAATGGTGTGCACCGTGTATTAAAGAAATTCCTGAACTGAATGAGCTTGATGAGCGTTACAGTGAAAAATTAACCGTTCTTGCCGTTAATTTTGACGGCGTCAAAGGCGAACAACTTCAACGCTTAGGCAATAAAATGGGAATCAAATTCAAACAATTGGCGGATGACCCAGCCGATGAGCTGCGACTAGCGCGACCGATGTCACTACCAACGACTTACTTATTTAATCCTGAGGGCGAACTTGCCTTTAAGTTATTAGGGCCTCAAACGGTTGATTCACTGATAAAAAAAATGCAGCTTAGCGGCCAATAACTTCAGTGATAAGTATTTTCATTAAGACTTGACCGCATCCCCATTCTTAAAAAAATCTTTTTTATCAGCCAGTTAATAGCTAATAAAGCGAATTCATAGTGTTTTTTTACCAAGGTATAATTTTTCAACTATACTCGAGGGTGAGTTAAAATTACCCAAAATAGCACTCATGCAAGTAGTCTATCAATTATGGTGAAAAAAATACCATCAAAAGCAGATCTAAGGGAAGAGCTGGATCAACAGCTAGATACTTTCTTAGATAAAGGCAAAAATATTGCTCAAATACCTCGCGGCGTCAGCAGTCGCGACGGTGCAACTGAACCCCTTAAAGCCGATACCTGGCAAATGGACTCGAAGAAAACTGAATGGACGTTCTTACCAGAGGTCGTTGATACGCTAGAAAAGCGTCGACAAGAAAAGCCAAATACTCCGGTCAAAAAGAGCAGGCCTAAACGTAAATTAATCTACGATGACTTTGGTGAACCGCTTCGCTGGGTCTGGGTCGATGACTGAAGATTTCAACTCACAATTTCATAACACGGTCGATAGGACTGGCTACTTATTTTCATCCTTCCGCTCGCCACAAAATTTCTAAGCAAATCATCAAGTGCATTCATTAAGTTAGCATCGCCCCTTATTTGGTAAGGACCATGTCGTTCGATTGCGGCAAGGCCTTCGGCTTTTACATTACCTGCCACTAGGGCTGAAAACATAGCGCGTAAATTCACAGCTAAATTAAACGGCGATTGATCAGTATGCAAGTTTAAATCAGCCATATTTTCATGGCTTGGTGTGAAAGGCTGCTGCAAAGCCAGCGGCACAGTTAGCGACCAATTGAAAAAATAAGCATCTTTAGACTTTTTCCTTTGCGCTTGAACCTCAGACATCACCAAACTCATAGACTGAGCAACCGACACTGGATCATCGATAATAATCTTATACAACGACCTAGCATTTTCACCAAGAGACAATGCAATAAACTCATCAATCTTTTCAAAGTAATGGACTGATGATTGTGGCGCGGTAAAGGCTAACGGAATGGTTTGGCCTGCATTGCTAGGATGTAAAAGTAAGGCGAGCAGATAAAAAATCTCTTCGGCCGTACCAACACCACCAGGAAAGACAATGATCCCGTGGCCGCAACGGACAAAGGCCTCCAAGCGTTTTTCTATATCGGGTAAAACAACAAGCTCATTAACTAAAGCGTTTGGTGATTCAGCTGCAATAATACCTGGCTCAGATAAACCCACATATCGGCCTGAGTTATTCCGCTGTTTACCATGTGCAATCGCGGCGCCTTTCATTGGGCCTTTCATTGCACCAGGCCCACAACCTGTGCAAATATCTAAGCCACGCAAACCTAATTGATAACCGACATTTTTAGTATACTCATATTCTTCGCGTGCAATAGAATGGCCGCCCCAGCAAACAATCAGCGAAGGCTCTCGTTGTGGAATTAATACGCCTGCATTACGAAGAATGTTGAATACCGTATCGGTATTTTTTTCGGAGGAATCGCTGTCGATAGCAGTAGACTTATAAAGTACAGCATGGATAAAAATAATATCCCGCAACACCGAAAACAAATGCTCTTTGATGCCCTTAATCATTTCACCATCAACAAATGCTTGGCTTGGCGCATTAAGCAATTCAAGCTTAACACCTCGCTCTTGCTGAATCACGTTGATGGAAAAATCATGATACTCAGAGGCTAGATCATCAATATCATCAATGTCACTACCACTGCTCAAAACCGCTAATGCGCATTGCCTGAAAATCTCATAAAGATCACCTTGACTAGCATCATAGAGGTAGGAGATTTCCCTCTGAGAAAGGGTCTGTAAACTGCTTGCCGGACTGACAATAACTGACAACCGAGCATTACTTTTTGTGACGCGCATCGTCATGACCTCAACACAGAGTGCAAGAAAAAATGACGCTTAATCAAGGCATCATGTCAGATTGATCAGACCCTTCTACAACAGGAATCGCTAAATCATCTTGGCTAATGTCCAGGCTTAATAAAATATTAGCTGCAACAAAAACAGAAGAATAGGTGCCCACTATGACACCAATAATGAGGCCGGTAGCAAAACCATGAATAATTTCTCCGCCAAATATAAACAAGGAGAAAAGTACTAATAAGGTAGTCGCGGAAGTCATTATTGTCCTACCCAATGTTTGGTTTAACGAGCGATTGATAATATCAACAGGTCTAGACTTTCGAACAATCCTAAAGTTTTCTCGAATGCGATCAGACACAACAATCGTATCATTCAAAGAATAGCCAATGACGGCTAATAAGGCGGCCAACACGGTCAAATCAAAATCCCACTGAAAAATAGAGAAGATACCTAAAGTGATTAGCACATCATGAATAAGGGCAACAGCAGCAGCAATCGAAAACTTATATTGAAAGCGAAAGGTCACATAAATCATGACGCAAATTAATGCTGTTAATAAGCCCAATCCGCCCTGCTCTCGAAGCTCTTCACCAACCTGAGGGCCAACAAACTCAATGCGATGCAGGTCTATATCGCCGTCATAGTCCTGTCTCAAGGTCGCCAGTATTTCATCACCCAATTGACTACTTTTACTTTGCGGGAGCCTGACTAAGACGTCTTCTTCGGAACCAAAATTTATTACTAAGGCATTATCATAATTGGCGTCTTCTAATTGCTTGCGAATTGAACTTAAGTCGGCTTGCTGACTGTAAGACACTTCAACCAGCGTCCCACCCGTAAAGTCTAAACCAAGCTTGAGTCCATTAAGTGACAATGAGGCGATAGACGCAACAACAAGTAAAAAAGAAACGACCTGCGCCCAACGACGAAAAGCCATAAAGTTGATTGTTTTAATTAAAGCCATGAATAAACCCTTATTACACAAGCCTGAATAATAGACGCCTCAATTGCTTTTACAGCGCAAGTTTTTTAATTGAGCGACCGCCATAAATTAAATTAATCATTGATCGAGTGCCCATGATCGCTGTAAACATTGACGTTAGAATTCCTATCGACAGCGTTATTGCAAAACCTTTAATCGGACCAGTACCCACAGCATAGAGAATAACCGCCGCTAACAATGTCGTTAAATTAGCGTCGAGAATGGTCAGAAAAGCGCGTTCAAAGCCTGTATTGATTGCCATCGCCGGTGTCAAACCATTAGCCAGCTCCTCTCGAATACGAGAAAATATCAATACGTTCGCATCGACAGCCATGCCGACTGTCAGCACAATACCGGCAATACCGGGTAGGGTCAGGGTTGCAGAAAGCATTGACATAACTGCTACGATTAGTAGCAAATTCATTGTTAAAGCAATATTTGCCGCAAGACCAAATACACGATAAAAGACCAGCATGAAAAATAAGACTAAGCTGAATCCAATCACAACAGACTTAACACCTAAAGCAATATTTTCAGCTCCTAAAGAGGGCCCAATGGTACGCTCTTCAACAAATTCCATCGGTGCCGCTAGCGCGCCGGCTCTCAATAGCAAGGCTAATTCAGCTGCTTCAGCTTGGCTATCGAGACCAGTAATTCTAAAATTTGCACCTAGCGGCGATTGTATCGTCGCTAGGCTGATCACACGACGTTGATCATAACGCTCATATACCGCCTCTAGTTCATTATCATCCGATAATTGAGAGCCAATTTTTCGCGTTTTACGCTCAATAAAGAGTACTGCCATTTTTCGTTGCACGGCATGACGAGTGATGCGATGCATTAACTTACCACCTTCGGCATCAAGGTTAATGTTCACTTGAGGGCGTGAATTCTCATCAAATCCAAATTGAGCACCGGCGACACTCTCACCTGTGACAATAATATCTCTCTCTATCTCTACAGTGGAACCTTCAAATGCAATCATTTCACGGTTGAAGCTACTAGTATCGCCATTAACAGCCAAGCGAAACTCTAAGTTAGCTGTTTTACCAAGTATTCGTTTAGCTGTAGCGGTATCTTGCACACCAGGCAATTCGACAACGACACGATTACGACCCTGACGTTGCACTAAGGGCTCAGAAACGCCCAGTTCGTTAACTCTGTTACGAAGCGTAATAAGGTTTTGGCCTACGGCCTCATCTTCTAAATTAGCAATGGCTTGCTCACCTAGCTCAAGGCTAAGGTAAAAGGCACCGTCTCGTTGATATTTGTTACGCGTCATCTCTGGCATAGACTTAAACGCCAACGACGACGCCTTGTCACGCAAAACCTCTGTCTTGAATTTGCCCGTAACAACATTGTCATTAATTTGAACAATACCACGGACTTTTTCCTTTCGAAGAAGCGCCTTATAACTGGAAACGCTTGATCTTAGTCGCGTATCGATGGCCGCTAGCGTATCGACTTCCATTAAAAAATGCACACCGCCACTCAGATCAAGACCTAATTTAAGCGGACCTGCGCCGACTGACTTCAACCAGTCAGGCGTAGTAGGCGCTAAATTTAAGGCAACGATGTAATTGTCTCGGCCTAATGCATTTTGTAATATTTTTTTGGCGGGCAGTTGATCTGTTCTCGATAACAGTCTTATTTCTAATTTATCATCGACTATCGCTATCTGCTTGACTGCAATATCAGCCTGCTGCAATGAATCACTGGCAATGTCATAGGCCTCTTTATCAATAACCAAGCTACTGCTCTCACCTGAAATCTGTACCGCCGGATCAGGGGCATAAAGATTAGGCAAAGAAAAGATAATCGCTGTAATAAGAGCCAACAAAACGATTGCATATTTCCATAATGAATATTGGTTCATAGTGACAATGTCGACTCTCTTCAGTAGTTGTATATTGCGATTAAGGGGCCAAATCAGTTGAACGAATATGGCGACAAAAAGTTATTATTCCTTGATGATAAGTGTAAATCATTTTAAAAAAACGACAACTGTAATACTTGCCTATTAAGTAACAAGCACTTTCTAAGAAATATGTACCCTCGCATTTTGAAATAAACGCATCCAAGGTGAATCCTCATCCCAGCTTTCAGGCGCCCATGAATGTTGCGCTTTACGAAATACACGCTCTGGATGAGGCATCATAATCGTCACCCTGCCATCGCCTGAACAAACACCGGCTAAACCATGAGGCGAGCCATTTGGATTTAATGGATATCGCTGAGTCACTTGACCTTGATGATCGACATATTGCAGCGATAGCTTTGAATTGGCTTGCAAAGCGGTAAAAGCATCAGCACTTAATTCTGCCCTACCTTCGCCATGGGAAACGACAACCGGCACTGAGGATCCTACCATACCTTGCAGAAAAAGCGATGGGCTAGATGGCACTGTCACCATGACTAGGCGCGCTTCAAATTGCTCGGAATCATTCTTGACAAACCGAGGCCAATGATCCGCACCAGGGATAATAGATTTCAAGTTGGAGAGCATTTGACAGCCATTACATACACCTAACGAAAAACTATCAGGCCGCTGGAAAAAACTAGCAAATTGATCATTAGCACGCGAATTAAAGAGAATCGTTTTAGCCCAACCTTCACCGGCACCTAACACATCACCATAGGAAAAACCGCCACAAGCAGCGAGACCTTTATAGCTCGCTAAATCGGCTGATCCTGAAAGAATGTCACTCATATGAATATCGTGCGCTTCGAAACCTGCTCGATCAAAAGCTGCAGCCATTTCATATTGGCCATTAACGCCTTGTTCTCTTAATATCGCAATCTTGGGCTTAGCGCCGGTCGAAATAAATGGCACAGCCACATTGTCATTAGGCGAAAAACTAAGCTCTGCAAATAAACCTGGATCACTGCCATTGGCAATTGCATCATACTCGGCTTGAGCACAAGCTGGATTGTCACGGAGCGACTGAATCGCAAAACTGGTTTCATGCCAAATAGCATGTAATGTATGAATACTTTCACGATAAAGCTCTAAGCCTTGATCATTACTTAGAGTAAAATCGTTATCGGGATTAACATCACCGATAACGCTAACATGGCTAACACCATGACGGGCATAAATGTCGATAACCTGCGGGATATCAACCTTGGCGACCTGAATGACTGCACCTAACTCCTCGTTAAACGACCATGCTAGTAAATCGGAGCTTGGAACCGATAAACTCACACCCATCTGACCAGCGAATGCCATCTCAAGAACCGAGGTTACTAAACCACCATCCGAGCGATCGTGATAAGCCAATATTTTTGAGTCCTTTAATAAGCTCTGGGTCGCCTTAAAAAAGCCTTTAATACCTTCAACTGATATTAAATCAGGCGTAATCATGCCTACTTCATTATAAACCTGAGCAAGACATGAACCCCCTAGTCGTTGCTCACCTTCAGCGAGATCGACTAATAGTAAAACGGTGGACGATTCACAAGCCTGCAATTGCGGTGTCACACTATCCCGAACATCTTTTACACGAGCTGCAGCAGTTACAATCAAAGATAGCGGTGAAATAACGTGCTTATCTTGGCCCGCTTCTTGCCAATGTGTAGACATAGACATTGAATCTTTCCCAACGGGAATAGCAATACCAAGCGCCGGGCAAAGCTCTTCTCCAACAGCCTTTACAGCCTCATATAATTTAGCATCTTCGCCTTCATACCCTGCAGCGGCCATCCAGTTAGCCGATAATTTCAGCTCGCTTAATGATGCAATCGGCACGCTGGCTAAATTTGTAATGCATTCAGCAACCGACATTCTTGCCGCAGCGGCGGCATTAAGCAATGCAATCGGCGCTCGTTCACCCATGGCAAATGCTTCGCCTGTATAAGCCGCAAAACTGTTAAGACAAATAGCCGCATCAGCTACGGGCACCTGCCAAGGACCAACCATTTGATCCCGATAAACCATACCACCGACACTACGATCACCAATGGTAATGAGAAAGCTTTTACTGGCCACCGATGGAAGCCGCAAGATTCGCTCTAGTGCTTGATCAAAAACTATTTGATCAACTGAAAACTCAGCGCCTAACGACTTAGCACTCTCAACTTCACGATGCATTTTTGGCGGCTTACCAAATAACACTGACATGGGAAGATCAACAGGTTGGTTGTTGAAGTGGCTATCATCTAAACGCAAATGATGCTGCTCAGTAGCCTGCCCAACAACGGCATACGGTGCTCTCTCACGACGACACATGGTGTCAAATAATGATAGATCATCAGACTTTACCGCAATAACGTATCGCTCTTGTGACTCGTTACACCAGATTGCATGTGGAGCCATGCTGCTCTCATCACTGGGCACATCGCGTAGCGAGAAAATACCGCCGACACCGCCGTCTTTAACCAACTCCGGTAGTGCATTAGAGAGACCTCCAGCGCCAACATCATGAATAAAAGCAATAGGATTATCATCGCCCATCTGCCAGCAACGATCGATGACCTCTTGGCATCGATGCTCCATTTCTGGGTTGTCTCGCTGAACCGATGCAAAGTCTAAATTCTCACTGCTCTGCCCAGATGCCATGGATGAGGCCGCACCACCACCAAGACCAATGAGCATGGCAGGGCCGCCTAACACAATTAATTCAGCACCCACAGGGATCGCTTGCTTAATAACATGTTGTTGACGAATATTACCCACACCACCGGCTATCATAATTGGTTTATGGTAACCCCTCACCCACTCGCCAAAGGAAGACTCAACGGCTTGTTCAAAGGTTCTAAAATAACCATTAATATTCGGTCGACCAAATTCATTATTAAAGGCAGCCCCACCTATTGGTCCTTCAAGCATAATCTCGAGCGGCGAGACAATACGATCTGGTTTGCCATAGTCTTGTTCCCAAGGCCGTTCAAAGCCAGGAATATTTAGATTGGAAACACTAAATCCAGTCAAACCGGCTTTAGGCTTGGCACCCGAACCGGTTGCACCTTCATCGCGTATTTCGCCACCTGAGCCTGTAGCTGCGCCAGCAAATGGTGCAATGGCAGTAGGATGATTATGTGTCTCGACTTTCAATAAATAATGTACGGGCTCTTCAATAAAGCCATAAATTGACGCACAATCTAGGCCAGAACCTTGAGGAAAAAAACGTTTGGCGGTGAAGCCTTCAAGCACAGCAGCATTGTCAGAATAAGCACTTAAAACCCCCTCACCATCGACTGCTTCATAGGTGTTTTTAATCATCGAGAAAAGTGAGGCATCTTGTTTAACGCCATCGATAGTCCAACTTGCATTAAAAATCTTGTGGCGACAATGCTCAGAGTTTGCTTGGGCAAACATCATCAACTCAACATCGCTTGGATTGCGATCAAGCTCAATAAAACTTTCTACCAAATAGTCAATTTCATCAACCGCTAAAGCTAAGCCCATCTCATGGTTTGCATTGAGCAACGCTTGTTTACCTTCAGTCATAATATCAACAGAAGTCATGCCGGCTGGATCATGTTGCTCGAACAGTTCTGATAATGATGCCTTATCAGGGAAAATGGACTCAACCATTCGATCATAGAATAATGATTGTAAGTCATTCAAGAAGGTATCAAGCTTGGGCAAGGATGAAGAAAAAGACGCCGTGTATTGCGTAACCCGCTCAAGTCGCTTTACCTGAGATAAGCCAGTATTGTGAGCAATATCGGTTGCCTTGCTTGACCAAGGCGATATCGTCCCGACCCGCGGCCCAACGAGGGTCTCAAAGTATTCCGTTGATGTATCAACTGCTATATCTGATGACTGGGGGCCGTAGCGCAGCAACTCAGCGAGTACCAATTGCTGTTCTGGCGAAAGCTCTCCGTTAAGTTCAACAGTATGCAAATAATTCGCCTTTAAACCTATCACATATATAGTTTCATCTGGCCAGTGGTTATGCAACAAACGTTGAATGCTAGCCTTTAATTTAAGCAGTCGGAATTCCGATAAAGCCGAAGGGCCTAACAATATTTCTAATTTAGACAGAAAACAGTGCTCCTAAAATAGACAGATAAAAAGAATCACATCGATATCACTAAATAACTCAAGGTATTTTATTCTGATTCGATTGGTAGCGATACATATAAGGCTAATAAACTCACCATTTACGGTAGTTTTGATGTGTGAAAAATCACATTTTCTAAGCTTTCCGTAGAAATCTAAAAATACTATTTAAAACAGCAAGATAAAATCAATGCACCAAATCAGTTAGCAAGTCAAAAACACTATTTCGATACTTCAATCTGGTACTGTAAGACGCTCTTCACTACCATAGTCGTCTTGACTACTTGGGCTATAAGCCATGCTATTACCAAGACCAAATTTACACCGAGGTATATAATAGTGCTTAATCATAAGGGCGATAAAATAACTCGCCGCCGGACAGACCAGCAATTTAAAAAGATTCAATTCGGTCTTGCAATCATACTTGTGATCACCGCCCTGACGTTGCTTGCCAATTCATCGAAAAAAAAAAACTGGCAAACTGACATTACACCAAACAAAGATTTAACTAATGAACTCAGAGTCATTACCCGAATAAGTCCTAACACCTACTTTGAAAGTGACGAAGGTCCCAGCGGTTTTGAATATGCACTGTTGGCAAAATTTGCTGAAAGCATTCATAAAAAACTGATCATTACCACAACCGACTCTAATGCCGAACTATTCGCCCAGCTTAACAATCAAGAGGTAGACCTAGCATCAGCCGGTCTAAGCACCAATCAAACCCTGAGCGGTCAAATCTTATACAGCGAGCCCTACATGGAAAGTCAGCCCTTAGTTGTCTATCGAGTAGGTAACCAAAAACCAAGAAAGGCTAATGATCTTATTGGCCATGAAGTTGTCGTAGCTGCGGATACTAATCACTCGGCTAGCTTAGAAAAATTTCGATCGAAACACCCTGAATTACAATGGCGAGAAATAAATAACGTTGACTACATGGATATTTTAGCTCGGATACAAAATAATGAAATTGAATATACCCTGCTAGACAGTACCGATTTTTTACTTCATCAAGGCTTCTTCCCTCGAGTAAAAAAGGCCTTTCCGCTTGGCGAGAAGGTATCATTTGCGTGGGCGTTTTCAAATAATTCAACTAATCCAGAATTACTCTTAGCAGCCAATCAATTTATATCAAAAATTAGACAGGATGGAACATTAGCGAAATTAGAAGAACAATATTATGGCCAAGCTGTTCATATAAACCAAGTTGACGCCTATGAATTCGCCAAAAATATTACTCACAAACTGCCCAAGTACATAAATACAATTAAAAACATAGCTGAGCAACATAACTTAGATTGGGAGTTATTAGCAGCTATAAGCTACCAAGAATCTGGTTGGAACCCGTTAGCAAAATCGAGAACTGGTGTGCGCGGAATGATGATGCTAACACTGCCCACCGCCAAAGAAGTGAATGTGACGAATCGGCTTGATCCTGAGCAAAGCCTGAATGGTGGCGCCGTGTACTTTAATAAACTAAAAAATAGATTGCCATCTAGCGTGAATGAACCCGATAGAACCTGGCTAGCACTAGCTGCTTACAATGTTGGCATGGGGCATCTAGAAGATGCAAGAGTTATTACTGAAGGCAAAGGCGGCGATCCAAATAGCTGGTATGATGTTAAGCAGAGCTTACCATTACTGACTCAACGCAAGTGGTATTCAAAGACTCGCTACGGTTATGCTCGGGGCTACGAACCCGTTCATTTTGTACAAAATATCAGGCATTATCAAAATATATTATCCTGGGATGCCGTCGTAAAACAACGCCCCGCACAAAAATAGCCAATAAAATTAAGACGGATATAGAATCAATCCGCAGGGCTTAACATAAACTTTACTGCGCTAACGCCTTGAACTAAAGAAATCTTTTAGTAATTGAGCGCTTTGCTCTTTCAGTAGGCCTCCATGGCAAGATATTTTATGATTAATGAAATCACTTTCTGGCAATCGCATCCGAGAGTGAATAGCCCCTGCCCGCGGCTCTGAAGCGGCATAAATAAGCCTATTAATTCTTGCATGTATCAGCGCCCCGACACACATAATGCAGGGCTCTAAGCTGACGTACATATCACAACCTGGCAGCCTATAATTGCCCAAAGTCTGGCAAGCCTGACGGATAGCAACAATTTCAGCATGCGCTGAGCTGTCTTTGGTTGTTATGGGTTGATTAAAACCGCTGCCAACAACAACACCCTTTTTAACGATAACAGCACCAACTGGCACCTCACCAGCAAGCGCTGCCTGATTCGCTAGGGATATAGCCTGCGACATAAAAAGTGTGTCAGCGGCTGAATAAGCACTACCTTTCATAACTAATCTCGTCTCTTTGAGGATAGTTTTTCCTGAAATGATCAAAGCAATCTGAGGAATTATCCGCCAACTCAAGTTGAGCATGAAATGATGAATGATCAGCGCCAACATCGTATATTTTTTGCAGCGCAAAATGGTAATCTTGTATCGAGTCAAAATTACTAAGTGAAAATATACTCTTTGCAGTAGAATGTAATGAATCAAGTCCATAAAAGCGTTGCGCTGCCATAACAATCTGCTCAGAACCTCTTAGTTTACCTGGGTAAGAATAACCGGCAATGTGAGGGGTGGAAATATAAGCCAACTGACATAGGGGCCATAAAATATTAGGCTCATTCTCCCAGACATCGATGGCTAGCCTTAGCGATTGACCGTTATCGAGACATGTAAACAGCGCCTGATTGTCGATTACCGAACCTCTACTGGTGTTTATCAATAAACAGTGATTAGATAAGCGGCTAAGCAAACGCTTATCAAACATATGCCATGTAGGATGATCCCCAGAATGGCTTAGTGGCACATGCAAGGAAACAACGTTAGCGACTAATAGTTCGTCAAGATGGGAAACTTGCTGGGGAATATTAAGTGCCACGAAGGGGTCATAAATTAAAAAATCAAGTCCAAAATGATTAAGGCAATTTGCTAATCGACCACCCACATTACCAGCACCGATGATACCTACTGTCTGTTTAGGTATATCCTGCAAGTCGAAGCTACTGAGAATGCATGACATTACGAAATCAACAACCGAGTTAGCATTTGAGCCAGGGGCATGGGCATATTGAATACCGGCCGCCACTAAATAATCGATATCTAAGTGATCGATTCCGATGGTTGCGCTACCAACAAACTTTACATTTGAGCCATCCAACAAAGCTGAATCAACACTAGTGACTGAACGAATAAATAGAATATCAACATTCTTGAGATCTGCAGCGCATATAGCTCGACCAGGCCGAGTTGAAATACTAGCCCAATCGCCGCAAAGCGCTTCCAAGCCTGGAATATTCTCGTCTGCTAAAATATGAATTTGAGTCATGAAATGTAAATCACTTCGCTTGAATATTAGATTATGCAGATACGATAGTTCCTGAACCTGCATAGAAAGTTGTTAGTGCCTGCAAAAATATTACTGCTCGACTAGGCAAGCCAGAGGCGCTCAATTGTTTGGCTTTTTCCTTAACCTCACGATCAAATATCGTGATATCACCTAGGGTTACTGAAAAATTGTCTACACTCACTTCAAAGGAATAGTGGCAGGCCTGAGAAAATAACAGCTCAATGGCTTGCGGCACTAATTCAACAGACTGAAATCGGGCTTGCTGAACGTTATTTCTAGAGCTGCCATCGTACCAGTAGCCAAAGTCAAGTAACTTACGACGCTTATTACTCGCAATACACCAATGAGCGACCTCATGGAGCGCACTAGAAAAAAAATCCTCACGATAAAAAATTTTATTAATAGTATTTTTATTATCAGCCGGCTGGTAAAGTGGTTCGTCAACACCACCTACTAACTGCGTGTTAAAGTCGCGCTTAAAGCACTGCTGAAAAATAAGCTCTAAATCATATGCGCGATGACGTAACTCAGACATCCTCGGATCGCTCCGGAGCAATTTTCTTCTGGATCCAGTAAGTATAAAGATCGGATTCCTTTTGCCAAGATAACAGCGGGTGTTTCAAGTGCTCGCAAAAATTAATAATATCTCGCTCAGTTGATGTGTCAGTGGCAAGCACCTTCAATAAACCGCCTTCTGATACTTGACGAATTGTATTATGCAGCATCATGACAGGCTCAGGACAGAGCAACCCTCTTGCATCAACGAGCCGGTAGTCCTGCGACTCAAATTCCTTATCAGAAAACTTTTCTATCATATTATTTTAACACTCAGGCACCAATGTTTGTAATTCAGCAAGTTGTCGCTCATCAATAATATGGCATCGCTCTAAAACAGCATCAAAGACAATGGAAACCTTACCTTGCTCCAACATCAATTTTGCCTTTGCCAGTTGCTCTTTGACAGTGTGTTCATAGAATCCATAATTTGTGCCTTCTCGGGTAATGAATTCTTCTAAGATCCCCTCTAAGGCCGTAGCTGATATCTGCTCATAAGGGATAACAACTAATGAGTCAACACTTGAGACATCGCAGTTATCTATCTGTTTTTCCATGATTAAATACCTAAATAAAGAAACATGAAGACGCACTGAACGAGATTATTATAAAGGAATTATTAACTTCTTGATATGCGTTATAATGGGTCATAAAACTAAAATAGCAACTAGTAGCGCCATAATAGTGACTAACATACAAACTTAGAATGCCTTATGTTAAAAAAAATAATATGTAGTTTTATTGCTAGCGATAGACCGGGACTTATCGAAATACTGGCCAACAGCATCAGTAAAGCCAACGGCAATTGGCTTGAAAGTCGCTCAACAAAGTTAGCTGGGCAGTTTGCAGGCATTATCTGTATTGACGTGCTTGAGGATGATAGAGAGCAATTAATTGCAGCACTTAAAAAGTTGAATCAAAATGAAATCATAGTTCAAGTTACCGATCAACTGCTGAAAGGAAGTGAGACTCAAGTAACAGAAACTAAGAATAGCGAACAGCAACTCACGGTGCTTGGCAATGACCGACCTGGCATCGTCCTGCAAGTGAGCCAAGCCTTAGCAAATGCCAACATCAATGTCATTGATATGCAAACATTCATCACGAGCGCAGCCATGAGTGGCGATAATTTATTTAACGCAAAATTATCGCTATGTGAAAAGAGCGACTACGATATAGAACAACTAGAAATTGAGCTTGAAATGATTGCTCGCCAATTAACCATCGAGATAGATCTTGATAAAAATGATGACAGCTAGTCACGACGCCGAAGCCATCGTTTAATTATCGCTCTAAAAAAAGAGAACAGCAATCCCAAAAAAGCCAATGAAGCGACAAAAAAACAAGCCACAAAAAATAATATTGCCACTTCTCTGGCTGGCACTTCAAGGATAACGTTTAATCCATAGATCAGTGCTAATAAAGCTAGCAGGCCTAAGAAAATAGTCCTGTGTTTAACTAATTTCATTATTGGCACTTCTACCTCCTTTAAAATATTGCATTAAAAACATCTTATTCAGGACAAAAAAACTGACTAATAATCTCTGCAATACTGACTACATGCTCTGCTTGCATATGCATATGGTGGCTACCGGCATGTTGCTTAATCTGGATATCAGACTGCTGTTGAATGAGTTGATGCATATCAGCCCATTTAGCAAAGCCATCTTCAGCCGCTAATAAGATCGCAGGCGCCTGCAAAGCCTTTAAAAAATGTATTTGATGCGCTAAAGGCAACTTGAATGCAGAACAACCAAATAAGCGGGGGTCATGACGCCACTCATAACCATTGCTTACTTTTTTCATACCTCGCTCAACAAGCGGGTAACACTCTGCCTCAGTAATAGCTATCTTCTCACGTCGCTTTGCTATCGCATCCGCATGAGAAGCATAGACTTTTGAGTTTTGCATAAAAAACTTTCGCTGATCGAGGAGATAATTACGTAAATTATTTGGCGCCTCGACTGGATCGTTTTCAAACCCTAATGCACCATCAAGCATAAAGAGTTTTCCAACACGCTCTGGCATTGAAGCGGCAAGCAAAACAGCAACAAATGAACCCCTTGAGTGAGCCAGCAAATTAAATTGCTGCCAACCTAACTGATCTGCTATAGCTAATATATCGAGAATATCATCCCATATATTATAAGAACCATGCTCTGATCGGTGATCACTGTATCCATGACCAGCAAAATCTAAACAGATAAGCTCGCAACTTTTTAGATATGGTGCTAAACCAGAAAAACTAGCGCTATTATCAAGCCAACCGTGCAGAGCAATTACTTTTCGCGGATTGCCTATACCCCACTGCTGTGCTGAAATACTTAAACCGTTTACAGAAAATTTCCGCTCAAGGGCCGGTGATTGATCAGCCGTCATTCTAAATCCTTTTTATATGTAATTGACAAGTGTAAAATTAAAATCAAGGGCTTTTAATATTGTCTTTCAAAATGATGCGTCAGACGAATAGAGCCGCATCCCATAGCAATAAAATCTGTTTCGATTACCATCATAGTGGCAGGATAAAAACAGTATTCATTATAATCTTGAATATCAGCCGAAAACCCATCAACCAGCCAAGCGACCAGCCTTGAGACGAGCGGCTGATGACTTACCAACACGATATGATTCATATTTAATTGATCCAGCCAGTTGGTAAGCAATTTAGGAGAAACGTTTTCTAATAACATATCAGAGGGTAAGCAAGGAGCATCTAAACTATTCGCCGAATGAGACAAACCCTGAAGTAATGCGAAAGCGGTCTGCGTGGTTCTTTTAAAAGGGCTATGAAAGATTGCATCTAAATGCTTATCCACTGATAAAAAATCAACTAAAGTATTAGCAGCAGATCGACATCCTTGTAAGCCATCATCAGTTAACTCTCTGTTAGCGTCACTATCACTCAAGGGTTCAGCTTCACCATGCCTGAGAATCGTGATAGTTTTATTCATCTCATTTAGCTACTTTTGATGAAGTAAAAATTCGACATCTTGACTTTGTTCGCCCATCATTAATTGTTCAACCATTTCAGATACACTAATCCCTGAAAAAATAATATCATACAGGCCCGAAGCTAAAGGCATGTAAATGTCATTTTCTTTAGCCTTATCAACAACCAGCTTTAAGGTATTAACCCCCTCAGCGACTTGGCCCAGCTGCTCAGTAGCCTGCTTAAGCGTCTGGCCATTGCCGATAGCATGGCCGACTTGATAATTCCTTGAAAGTGAGGAAGAGCAGGTTACAATGAGATCACCAACACCTGCCAACCCTAAAAAGGTCAATGGGTTTGCCCCCATGCTTACGGCAAAGCGACTCATTTCAGCAAGGCTACGAGTCATGAGCATCGCTCTAGTGTTATCGCCCAATTCCATTGCCGCCGCCATACCAGAAATGATAGCGTATATATTCTTCAGTGCGCCGCCTAACTCGACACCAAAAATATCTTGACTGGCATAAACTCTAAAATAGTTACTTTGCAATACCGATTGGACTGACTCAATAAGTTGCAAATCTTCACTGGCAATGACTGTACCGGTTAACTGTCGCTGCACGATTTCAACTGCTAAGTTGGGACCGCTCAACACACCGATGGCATTATTGGGTAATTCATCTTTGAGTACTTGACTCATTAGTTTAAAACCAGTTGATTCAATGCCCTTGGTAACACTAACAACCATTGTTTGAGCGGAGATAACATTCGAAATTTTTTGACTAACAGATCGACAGGAATGACTCGGAACGGCAACAAATACGATATGTGCATCGATAACTGCTTGATCAATGTCAGTAGTGGCCTTCACATGCGGGTTTAATTTGAAATCTGCGAGATAGTAACTATTTTTATGCTGTTGATTTATCTCATCAGCACGATCTTGGCTGCGCAGCCAAAGTGTTGGTCGTGCGCCACTCTCTGCGATTAAATTGCAAATTGTTGTACCAAAACTACCTCCGCCAAGAACGGCAATCTTTAATGCTTCTTTCATAGGGCAACCCTTATGCGCAATGAAGGTAAAAGGCCAACGAAATTTGAGTGCACTTTATTGAGCCTAATGTCAGGACAGTTGTTATTGGATTTAACTTAATGATACCATCAAGCAACTAATCCTGACACTTATGCTCAGTGTTTATGCGCTCAATTCAAGAAGCAACTTATTCAATCGAGCAACAAAACTCGCTGGATCCTCTAAGCTATCGCCAGCTGCCAATGCCGCCTGATCAAACAACAACCTACTTAACTCACCGAAGCGATCTTCATCTGACTCATCATCTAATTTTGCAACCAATGGATGTCCTGGGTTAAGTTCTAAGATTGGCTTTGATGGCGGCAACTCTTGACCTGCAGCCTCCATAATTCGTCGCATTTGTGCGCCCATATCATGATCGCCAACAACCAAACAGGCCGGTGATTCTGTCAATCGATTAGTTACTCTCACTTCCTCTACCAACTCAGATAAAATTGTTTTAACTCGCTCGACTAGATCTTTATTTTGCTCAGTAATTTCTTCCTGTTCTTTTTTGTCATCGTCATTATCTAGCTGGCCTAAATCAAGCTCTCCTTTAGCGACATCTTGCAGCGGCTTACCGTCAAACTCCATCATATGACTCATAAGCCAATCATCAATACGATCATGCAGCAATAAGACCTCTACGCCTTTCTTTTTAAATACTTCTAGGTAAGGGCTGTTTTTAGCAGTAGAAAAGTTTTCTGCGGCTACATAGTATATTTTTTCCTGACCTTCTTTCATTCTTTCGACGTATGCTTCGAAAGACTCAGTTTGCTCAGCTGTATCGTTATAAGTAGTCGAAAAGCGTAATAATTTAGCTATCTTTTCTTTATTTACTTGGTCTTCAGCCGGCCCCTCTTTTAGCACGTTCCCAAACGCAGCCCAAAAGTTGGTATAATCATCAGGAGACTTTTTAGCCATTTTTTCCAGCATATCAAGCACTCGCTTTGTCAGTGCTGAGCGCATACTCTCGGTAGTGCTATCCTGTTGTAATATTTCACGGGAAACATTCAAAGGCAGATCATTGGAGTCAATAACGCCCTTAATAAACCGAAGATAGATAGGTAAAAACTGTTCAGCGTCATCCATAATAAAGGTTCGTTGGACATAAAGCTTTAGGCCTCTGGCGGAATCTCTATTCCATAAATCAAAAGGCGCCTTCTTAGGAATATAAAGTAAGCTGGTGTATTCAAACTTACCTTCAACCTTGTTGTGGCTCCACTTAATTGGATCTTCAAAATCATGAGAGATTGATTTATAGAATTGATTATATTCATCATCTGAAACATCAGTACGCGACCGGGTCCAAAGAGCGGTTGCATCATTGATGGCTTCAAATTCTGGTTCAGCCTCGACGACTGGTTCAGGCTCAGCACCGTCTTCAGTAGGCATTGGCGGAGACGGTTCTTTAATCATCTTGACAGGAATTGCAATATGATCTGAATATTTCTTAACGATGCTTTTTAATCGCCAGCTGTCAGCAAAATCATTTTCTTCATCTCTGAGATGAAGAATTACCATTGTTCCTTTTTCATGTTTTTCAACTTTCGCAATATTAAAATCAGCATCACCCGTTGATTCCCAATAAATGCCTTCGCTAATCTCAGTGCCGGCCCTTCGCGTTAATACCTCCACGCGATCGGCAACAATAAAAGCGGAGTAAAATCCCACACCAAATTGGCCAATTAATTGGCTATCTTGCTGTTCGTCACCGGTCATATTTTTAAGAAATTCTGCCGTTCCTGATTTAGCGATGGTACCTAAATTATTGATAACTTCTTGCTTAGACATACCAATACCGTTATCACTAATAGTAACGGTGTTACTGTCCTTATCGAATTCAATTTTAATCGCTAGCTCAGCACCACCCTCAAGCAAGGAATTATCATTTAAAGCTTCAAATCGTAATTTATCTGCCGCATCTGAAGCATTCGATATCAATTCACGTAGAAATATCTCTTTATTGCTGTATAGCGAGTGGATCATCAACTGCAGCAGTTGCTTGGCCTCAGCCTGAAAGCCCATTGTTTCCTTAGAATCATCTGCAGGAGTATGTGATGTGGAATCTGCCATTTCGACCTCTGTAATTTAATGAATATAAATAATGAATTAGCTAAACCATACATGTTTAGTGCTCTGAATCACTAGATGGCGACAAAATTAAATATTTCAACCACAGAAATCGACTTCTGGGGTTATTTACACCTATTCTGGGTTATTTATTATTGATAAATACATTCAGCATTTGATCAAAAAAAATACAATCTCTTTGGACATAGATTTTATTAATCTAAATTGATTAGTTCATAGGCAAGAGATATATTTATATTGTTAAATGGAGGG
>DDDX01000101.1 GCA_002339085.1 Cellvibrionales bacterium UBA1969 | reverse complement strand
TCATGGCGATGAGTCTCCTAGCTACTGCCATCAGTTTAATTATCCGTTTATTCGGGCCGTTAGCATGCGGCAGGGGTTAGATATAAATTCAATCGTTCGGGCATACAGGCCGCAGGGCGGGTTTTTATTTGATAATGGGACTAACAACAAGTATGGAGGCACCGGCGAGTCATTTGATTGGACATTACTGCCCAAGAACAGAAAATTCTCACTTATTCTAGCAGGAGGACTTTTACCCCAGAATGTAAGAGACGCAGTGAAAATAGTTAGACCAGAGATGGTAGATGTTAGCAGCGGTGTAGAATGTTCACCGGGCCTAAAAGATCCGCAGTTGGTAAACCAATTTGTTAAAAATGCAAAGTCGATCTAAAAACTTCTGATCCAGAAGTTGAAAAAGCTATAATGGTAAAAAATGTTATGACGATCAGCAGCTATTAAATAATTGGAAATCTTTTCTATGAATTGGTTAAGCCGGATACGACCCAAAGGAACTGCGCAAGTAAAGCGAGCAAATAATGTGCCGGAAGGACTATGGAAGAAATGTCCCAAGTGTGCTTCTCCGCTTTACCGCCCTGAATTGGAAAAAAACCTAGATGTTTGTCCCAAGTGCGGGCATCACATGCGCATAGGGGCTCGTCGAAGGCTAGATATTTTCCTTGATCACGATGGGCGTAATGAAATCGGTGTGGAAATTGAACCAACTGACAGATTGAATTTTCGCGATGAAAAGCGTTATAAAGATAGGCTAAACGAGGCGCAAAAAAAGACGGGTGAGCTTGATGCGCTTATAGCTATGAGCGGTTCGCTCAAAGGCATGGAAGTTATTGTCGCGGCGTTTGAGTTCGCATTCCATGGCGGATCGATGGGGTATGTGGTCGGTGAAAAATTCAAGTTGGCAGCGAATATGGCATTGGAGAATCAGCAGCCGCTTATTTGCTTCTCAGCTACCGGAGGGGCTCGGATGCAAGAAGCAATTATTTCTCTTATGCAGATGGCTAAAACTAGTGCTGTACTCCAGCGTTTGAAGGACACGGGATTGCCCTACATATCCGTCATGACTGATCCGGTTTATGGCGGTGTATCTGCCAGTCTTGCAATGTTAGGAGATGTAAATATTGCAGAACCAGCCGCGCGTGCCGGATTTGCGGGGCCAAATATTATTGAGCAAACTATCCGGCAGAAATTACCCGCTGGATTTCAACGAAGTGAATTCCTATTAGAAAACGGCCATATAGACATGATTGTGGCGAGACAAGACTTGCGTGAACGTGTTGCAAGTATCATCTCAAAATTTTTAAATTTACCTGAACCAGTAAATGCCTGACACTTCTTTAGCATCTTGGTTGCGAAGGCTAGAATATCAACACGAAAAACCTGTTCAACTTGGTTTGGAGCGTGTAGATATAGTTTGGAAGCGTTTGACATCAGATATTCCCAAGCTCAGATCGAGAAAAGAAAAACCTAAGACTATTTCGGTTGCTGGCACGAACGGAAAAGGATCAACAGTGGCTTGTATGGAGGCACTGCTGTTAGCTCACAATTACTCGGTTGGCAGCTACACATCGCCTCATTTCTTAAGTTATAACGAGCGTATTCGGATTAATGGAAAGATGGTATCTAATAACGACCTTGTTGAAGCTTTTGAGATTATTCATGATGCTAGTAAAGGAATACCACTTACTTATTTTGAATACGGAACGCTGGCTGCGCTAAAGCTTTTTTTGGAGGCCGATATTCAGGTTCAGTTACTTGAGGTTGGTCTTGGAGCGCGTCTTGATGCTGTTAATATAGTTGATCCAGACGTCGCTGTTGTCAGCAGTATTGATTTCGACCATCAGTTTTGGTTGGGGGAAACTTTGCTTGAGATTGCATTAGAAAAGCTCGGAATAGCGCGAGCCAATCGTCCTCTTGTATGGGGTGAATCCTCATATTTTAATTGTTATGAGCCTTTTATAACGAAGACTGATGCCGTGCTCTTGAAGATTGGAGAACACTTTCATATTCAGCCACATGGGCGAAACTCTGAGATTATTTGTCAGACAAGTTCTAGTAAACTTGCTACATTTGAGAATCTCAAAGATACAGGCATTCCAATCAATTCAAAGGCCTTGGCTTTACAGGCGCTTATCGCGGCTGAGTTAGCAATAGATTGCGGTATATCTAGCGATACTTTAAATGAGATTGAATTGATGGGGCGCTATCAGAGTGCACAATTTAATGGCACGTCTATAATTCTCGATGTAGCTCATAATCCTGCGGCAGCACGAATGCTTGCCCAAAGATTAGAAAAACTAAGTGGTTCCATTTTTGCGGTTGCTTCAGTCTTGGATGACAAAGATTGGGATGGGATAGTTGACTCATTGCAGCCATTAATCAAATCTTGGCGAATAGCTGAAATCAAGTGTTCGTCGAGAGGTATGCGTGAGCACGAAATGCTTAAAGTGTTATACAATAGGGGTCTGGCGGGATCAGCTTATGAAACTATTGAGTCAGCACTCTTAGATGCTATCAGGACTTCGTGCGAAGGTGATACCGTATTAGTCATGGGGTCTTTCCATACAGTGGCAGACGCCCTTAGAGTTATTAAACCCGAGGGCGATTGGGCATAGGCGCATGAGATTATTTAATATAGCAATTTGCTGCGCGATGGTGCCAGCCATTGTTTGGTTGTCCATGACCTTTTTGTCAGAATCTCACGAAATAAATAAAACGACCCAAATACCGCCAGCACCATTAATTGAAACAGTGAATTTTGAAGGAATGGATATTACAAATGGCCCTCAAAGCTCTTTTCGAGTAAGGGAACTTTTTAATCCCGAGACGCTTCAAGTGATTGACTCTAGTGATATCCCGAATATTGGATTGGATGATGATGATCTTCCATTGCTCTGGCTTTTAGAAGTCGAAAGCTTTGCCGAATCAGATAAGGCAAAAGTCATGATGCAAGAATTAAGAGAACGAGGACATAGTGCTTTTATTCATATAGCAGATGACACTAACACCGCCAGCTATTATGTTTACGTTGGGCCAAAAATAGACCGGAGAAGAATGGTATATGAAAAAATAGCAATAGATAAAGCGTTTAGTACTGATGCCGTGATAATGCAGTTTGTCCGATAGCTTACTCAACTGGTATATAAATTGATCTTTACAAATGTAGACTATGCAATTATTTCTATCGTCACATTCTCTTCAATTTTGAGCGTGTTTAGAGGATTTGTTAAGGAGGCTCTGTCTTTATTTTTATGGTTAATGGCTATAGCGCTCACGGCGAGCTTTAATGGAGTAGTTTCGGAATACTTAGCAGATAACATAGCTATCGAGCCGATTCGATACGCTGTGGCCACTTTCGGACTGTTTTTTGTAATAATGTTCATTGGTTCGATCATAAATAATATGATAAGCAAACTTATTCAATCTATTGGTTTGGGATTTTTTGATCGTTTAATTGGATTTATTTTTGGTCTAGCAAGAGGGGCTTTAATCGTGATAGCACTAGTGATTACGGCACCGTATTTAATAGATGTGGAAAATGAACAATGGTGGTTGACATCGTCCTTAATTCCTTACTTCGAGCAATTTAAAATTGTTGGAGCTGATGTGTTGACTTGGATGGCAGCATTATTAATGAGTTGGATATTTTAAATGTGTGGCGTTTTCGGTATCTCAGGTGTTTCTGATATTAATCTGCAACTTTATGATGCTTTAACAATGTTGCAACATCGCGGACAAGATGCCGCTGGCATGATCACTGAACATGAAGGTCAGTTTTACCAGTGCAAATCTGAAGGCTTGGTTAGAGACGTCTTTGACCGCAGACAAATGATGAGGTTAGTCGGAAGGCTTGGAATCGGTCATGTGCGCTATCCGACTGCCGGCAGCAATGGCCCAGCTCTGGCGCAGCCTTTATACGTTAACTCTCCTTATGGCATATGTATGGCTCACAATGGGAACTTAACGAACACCGACAAGCTAAGAAATGATATTACACAAGTAGATCTCCGGCATCTGAATACTGATTCTGATACAGAAGTATTGCTAAATGTATTTGCCAATGAGTTGCAAATTCAAGGTAGATTAGAGCCGGAAAGCTCTGACATTTTTGCGGCTGTAGAGAATGTGCATCGACGCTGCAGGGGTGCCTATGCCGTGGTTGGTTTAGTCGCGA
>DDDX01000033.1:70518-76480 GCA_002339085.1 Cellvibrionales bacterium UBA1969 | reverse complement strand
GTATTGATCAAGGCCAAATGCCGTGCAACTTTGCTGTAGATATTGCTCTATTTCAGGCTGCTCGACAAAACTTGCGCTCCAATCAGGGTTAGGGCGCGAAGCAAAGGTATAAGAATGCGCCCAAAGATCACAAGCCAGACCAGGATAGGTGTGCAGATGCCATGTACCGCCCACCGCATCTGATTTTTCAAACAAGGTGATATTATCAAACCCCTGCTGAAGCAATTCATGGCCAGCGGCGATACCTGCCGGCCCAGCACCGATGACTGCTACGCGTAGAGGATGATTAGTCATGCCTATGGTTGCTCCTCAGCTTGAACATCCATAACGATAAAGGCATTTCCAGGTAATTGGCCCATTTGGCCATAGCCCGAACTGACGAATAGCTGACCGCCATCAAGATACACACCACCAAGATCAATCGCGCCTCCCGATGCCTCAAGTTCATTGACTGCTTCAAAGTCACGAACTGTATCGTAAGACCACAGAAGCTCACCGTTTTTTGATGAAAATGCATAAAGATAACCATCAAGCGATGGCGCAAATATAATGTCATCAGTAACCGTCACAGCGGCAGATAAGCCTACGTGACAATTTTTTATTGGTTTACTATTTTTAGGATCAAGGCAATCACCTGGCGCAGGAACTGTCCATAGAGGGCTTCCCGAAGCGATGTCGATGGCATGTAAAGAAGGTTTTGGAGTGCCTGGCGGATTCTCACCAATAATTCCTACGTCGCGATCACTTATAGGAACATATAAAGCACCTCGAGCCTGATCAATAGCCATACCAAAATGCACGCCACCTGCCATGCCGCCATTACTTGCCTTATAAGCCCAAAGAGTCTGCCCATTGTTATCAGGATCTAGGGCATAAACATCGCCACTCTTCTGTCCTGCTAAAATATAATCTTTATTATCGAGGTTAACCAAAATGGGTGGCGCACCGAAATCTAAATCGGGGCCATCCTCTTCAGGACAATTCGCATCTAAGGGTGAAGCGCAAGCTGCCGTCCATGCATCGCCAGCTAAAAATTGCTGACTCCATAGTCTCTCACCAGTACTAAGATCAAATGCCATGATGGCATCACTGGTATCAGTTACAGGCGCGGAATAGTTCTCACCAGTTCCTACATATAAACGATTTCTTTTTACATCAAGGGTTGGTTGAGACCACACAGGCGCACCCGACGGCCCTCTTCTATCACCAAAAATAAGTCTTGGTTTAGTAACTTTAGCTGGCTCGTCAATGGTATAGCTACGCCATAATATTTCACCCGTTAAGGCATCTATAGCGACAATCGAACTTCTGAAGTCACAACAGCTATAAAAAGGGTTCAATGCCCAAAAAACCTCCCAAGATGAGATGGGCTGATAAATAATGCCGTTATGATCCACGCTCGAGCCAGTTACCATTGCTTGTGGATGTTTGTCTACTTTAATGCGCCAACGTTGCTCGCCTGTCATCAAATCAATGGCAAATACGTCAGCTTCTAGCGTGCCAAAGCTTATCAAGTGATGATTGTCGGTTTCAATATAACGTAATGCTGTTCGTACCACGCTGCCAGCATCAAATCGCCAACGCTCGCAACCACTATCTCGATCTAGGGCATAAACACCGCCAGAGCCATCACCGATGACAACGGTATTTGGGGTAATCAGGGGTTGGGTGTGAGGTGCATCTGTATCAGCAATAGCGAAAACCCACTTAACGGTTAAATCATTTAACACATCAGGAGTAATAACAGCCGAGCTCGATTTTACATACCGATGATTTTTCTGATTTAAACCCCAACCGTTCACAAGAGGCAGAGGATCGATATTAGATATATCTTGAGTGCAAGGATTGGCTACAGCCGGTTGGATATTGATAGAAACAGTTAAAAAAAATAATTTAATGGTATAACAATATCTTGAAAAGTTACTATTTATGAAATTTTTATATGGCTGGCGGATCTTACTCAATGGCACTTTGGTCGAACTTCTCACAAAAACCTCAACTCATCATCAATAAAATTCAATACTAAAATAATGGTGGTCTGCCATTAAGAATCTCTAAGATTAAATAATCATGCAACCTCTGGATCAAAAGTAATGTACATTTCTTTAATGCCATTGACCAGATTATCACGCACATATTGAACAGGCTTCGCAAATTCTGGATTTCGCAAGCGAGGCAAAAGCTCTTTAAACATTATTTGTAACTCAAGCCTTGCCAAATGTGCTCCCAAACAAAAATGCTCTCCATTACCGAAGGCTCGATGCTCGCGATGCAAGGCGATGTCTTGTGCTCGAGTTACATTAAAGTCTAAAGGCGATTCAAATAAATCAGCATCCATGTTGATAATGTGCCAATTCAACATCACTAAGTCACCTTTTTTCATCTCAACCCCTTCATATTCAGTATCTTCCATTACATATCGTTGCATCTGAATGAAGGCTGGATTGTATCGGAGCATTTCCTCACAGGCATCAGGAATTAATTCAGGATCATCAATTAATTTCTGAAGTTGATCTGGATTTTCTATTAATAACCGCATCCCGTGAGCCGTTACTGATCGAGTACTCTCGTTGCCCGCAGCTATTAACATCAAAAAGAAAGCTTGGAACTCATCTTCTGTTAAAAACTCATTATTTACTTTGCCATCTAACAAAGCACCAACGATATTATTTAATGGACTTTCTGCATGTTTCTTTGCTAGCTCACCAGCATAAAGATAAATATTTGCAGAAGCCTCCATAGCTTTAGCTTCTGCGTCCTCACCACCAATATCTTCGTCATCTTGAAAGAACATTTCGTTAGTCCAAGTAAAGACTTTTTTTCTATCCTCCTTCGGCACGCTCATCATATCCAATATCGCCATCAGTGGTAGTTCAGCTGCGACATCGGTTATGAATTCACACTTTCCCTTACTCGCGATAACATCAACAATCTGCTTCGCATAAACCTTAAATATTTCGTGGTATGCTTCTACAGCACGAGGAGTAAAGGCATTTCGAGCTATCCGCCGATACTTCTGGTGATGTGGCGGATCCATATTGACCAACATAAGTTTCTGCTGCTCTAAAGCAAACTCATCAAATTCTTTTGGAATACAGGATTTTTCTTCGCTAGAAAAAATTAGCGGGTGCTTACAAATATAATCTGAAGCCGTTCGATTCATGACTACCCAATAAGGCTCGCCTCGAATTGGATCTTCCACTTTAACAATTGGCGCATCAGCAGCGGCCCTCATTTCAACCAATTTTTCTTGATGGTGGCCTGAGGTATAAAAGTCTGGATCGCGGACATTGTGAAATGGACATTTTGACATAATTGGCTCCAATAAACTTTACACTTACTTATACTGCAGAATAAATAATTGGATTATATTACGCGGATTATTCATCCCAAGCTAGCATGATTAGAAGTTCAAATTGGCAATTTATCATTTTGTTAATCTTTAGCTAGATATAACCGCTGAGTGGCTCACGATTCCTATAGGCATCATTAAGTATAGTTTAACAAGCGAGCCTTCATTTTTTATTAAGACCTCACCTTTGCTAGCTTATTTTTATCACAGGGATTTCTTCTATGTTCGTAGTATAAGACGGAGACTTCATTTGCCGACGCATTCGCCAGAAAGGATTAATACCACTGCTGGCAAAAAAGACCTGCTTTTGCTGGCAATTTAGCTTATCAACCACCGCCATCAGCTTTAGTGATTTAGTCGATTGGTATCGATTAAAAAGACTCAACTGTACCGACGATGCGTCACTCAGCTCGATTAAACCGATACCAGCCTTGGCATAAGCAAGACCCGGTCGATACAACCGCGCTATCCCCTGCTTCGCGGCCGCAATGATAGTGCGAGTGTCATTAGTAGCATGCGTCAACGCAATAGTTATCGTATTTGAATAGGCATCGTCAATAAATCGTGATGTTTGGATGAAAACAACAATAGTTTTCACCACACTATTTTGTTTTCGCAATTTAACAGCGGCGATGCTCGCGTACTGGCTAATCGCCTGTTGTAAATCTGAAAGCTGTTGGATTTTTTGACCAAAGGAACGAGTCGAGTAGATTTGCTTTTTATGATTGGGCTGAGTATCAATATTTACACAGCGCTCGCCATTTAACTCTACAACTGTTCTTTCGAGCGTCACACCAAATTGACGCCGTATGTGTTTAGAATTCGCCATTTTAAGGTCATAAACAGAGTATAAATGAAGCCGATTTAATCGCTTTGCTAATCGCCTACCCACGCCCCATATTGTCTCTACGGCTAACTTCTTAAATACTGCATCCCAATCATCACCCGCATGTAAAATACAAACTCCTTCCAGCTTTGCTGATTTTTTCGCGATATGATTAGCTAGCTTAGCTAAGGTTTTCGTTTGCCCCATGCCTACGCATACCGGCATGCGAACATCTCGCCATAAGCGCTGCTTGATCTGCAAGCCATAGGCCCGCCAATCAACTGAAAGGCCATCGAAACACAAAAAACTCTCATCAATCGAGTACACTTCTAACTGCGGCGCAAACTCTTCTAGCACTGCCACTACTCGGCTGGACAAATCAGCATACAATTCATAGTTGCTACTAAAAACATGCACTTGATGCTTCGCGAGTAAAGGCTTTATTTTAAAATAAGGTTGTAAATCGGGAATTTTTAGCGCCTTTGCAGCACGGCTGCGGGCAACAATACAGCCATCGTTATTGCTTAGTACCACCACCGGCTGATCGCGCAGCTCAGGTCTAAAGACTTGTTCGCAGCTGGCATAAAAACTGTTGGCATCAACTAATGCGTACATAATGGTAACGCAATGAATGAGTGACTACACCCTCGATAAATAATTCTGTTTCATCTGCAATTGCAATCGGTGGAAACTGATCATTCGCTGACAACAGACGCTTACGGTGTTTATCGAATATCTTACAGGTCATTTCGCCATCAATGAGTGCAATCACCACCGCCCCCTGCTCAGGCTTAACCGAACGGTCAACCACCATTAAGTCACCGTCTAGAATTCCTATTTGCATCATCGAACTGCCATTAGCACGCGCAAAAAAAGTAGCGGCTGGGCGCTTAATAACATGCCTATTCAGATCTATTTTTGCTTCGATATAATCATCAGCGGGACTGGGAAAGCCGGCTTGGACACTGGATGAATACAGTGGTATATCAATAGTTTGTGAGTTTTTACTGGCTTCTAATATTGTGACTTTCATGAGCGTAATAAGGGCTGACCTGACATCCTGAGCGCAAAGGCTTATATTTAAATACTGTATATGTATACAGTATATAGAAAAAGCGCTCAGAATAGCAAGCGTTAAATAGCATAGCCTGGCACATCACTTAATCGTGTTTTACCAAGAACAAAAATACCGCTACCGCGTGCAATTTCCTTATTCTCTGCATTAAAGGCGATGGACTCTACGATAAATTGCGACTTCGTTTCATTAACCACTTTGCCGATAGCTCGCATAGCACCCTCAGACACCGGTCGAGTAAGGTAAGTTGTAAACGAGCTCGTTAACACAAAATAATCACGCTCGAGTGAGTTCGCAGCGAAAAAAGCCGCGCTGTCTAACAAATGAAAATATACCGAGCCGTGAACAGCGCCTGCTGTATGGCAATATTTAGGCTCAACCGCAATACTAATTTCGGCCTGGCCCGATGAAATATCAATACTCGGCTGATAAAAATCATTAACAGGCGCAATAAGATACATTTTTTCTAAAGCAGTAAAATGAGTATCTTTAACCATAATCTTCTCCTGCATTATACTGCTAGGTGTCTTTTAATACGAGCTGGTTTTTAATAGTACTACGCAAATTTTGTGTCGGCCGGTCAATAAAACGAATCAAAACATAGGCAACGACGAATACAAGCAGTAAGGCTAGCCCTAGAATAGCTATACCATCAGTTGACGCATTATGAATCGGCTTGCCTAATAGTATATACGAGGCGAGAATACCC
>DDDX01000033.1:67454-70209 GCA_002339085.1 Cellvibrionales bacterium UBA1969 | reverse complement strand
GTATATACGAGGCGAGAATACCCGCCTGCCATTGCAATAAATATATCGGATAAGAAAACTCTCCAAGTAACTTATCCGAACGTGCAGAAATTTTTGGCCATAAAGCCCCGTTAGCAATTTGGTAACAAAGCAGCACGCAGAAAAAAGCATTGACATAAAAACCCATTTCAAAATAATAATCATAAATCACAACGAACATCATATTTACTAAAAAGCCGAACAGTAAACACACCGGTTGAAAAAACCATTCATCTAAACGGGGCCAAGCGTCTTCTTTCAAAAAGTAAATATAGGCGCCCATTGCAAAGGGTAAGGAACCAGCTAAAATAGGGAAATAACGGTAACGCCAACCCAGTCCTTGATACAAGCAATACACCACATAGAGTATCGAAATCACCAACCATACCTGCACCCTAAATTTAGTCTTTGACAGTCCTAAACAGATAGCCGCATAAAAAAATAATTCAACGGTAATCGCCCAAGTGGTCGGCACTAAAATCGGCTGATACTCATTAGCAAAGACTAACGGATAAACCATGGTAATGTTGGCCCAGTAGTCAGTAAGCGTTTCAGGTAAGAAGATACTAGCGTTATATGATGACACGTAATCTTTGCCTACTACAATAATGAGTAGGATGGTGATTAAGGCAGCACACCAATACAAAGGATAAAGCCGCAAAAATCGGTTACAAGCGAAAGACCAGCGTCCAGCTGGATGAAAGCCATAACTTTCGTGCATGATATGCGTCATTAAATAGCCGCTGATCATATAAAAACCAAAGACAGCGTAAGTGCCTATCTGCCAGGTATCAAGCAAATGGCCCGCCATAACCAACAAAGCTAAAATGGTCCGCAACAAACCAAACATAGTCAAAACCTATAATAAGTCGAAAAAAATGCATGCTATTAGCTTAGCCACCGTCAATCAACGGCAGTATAAACTCAGGCGCAGAACATTCTTGAATACTTGTTTTTAGTGATTAGTGTGAAGCAATATCTTCATTTGAACAACTACTCGAACCCACAGAAATTAATTATTAAATTTTATACAAAAATCCATAAACGATTAGATAGCACTTAACGAAATAAAAAACTGCTTTTCATCATCAAAATTGCTTTGAAGAAATTTTCTATGCCGCCCAATCTTTCAAGCTTGCATCACACCGCTATTAAGCTTAGCAGACACCCTGTAGTTTATTTAAAGTTGGCACAATATCTGCTCTATAAGTATTAAAGGAGAAAAAAATCGTGCCTAACAGCCATCATCAAAATGAAGCACCTAAACTTAATACCGCGCTTACAGCCTTTGTCCGAGAGCAAAAACTGTCACTAAAGTATCTTGAAATGGCTGAAAAATGGTTTTCACCGCTCATTTCGTCTATTTTAACTCATTTGAAGAACACTCAGAATCAACCACTTATCGTAGGCATTAACGGCTGCCAAGGCTCAGGTAAATCAACGCTGGCCAACTACCTACGCACCATTTTAGATTCAGGGCACCATGTTGGTGCAGAAGTACTATCAATCGATGACTTTTACTTAAGTCGTAAACAAAGGCAACACCTTGCTAACACTGTTCACCCGTTGCTATCCACTCGCGGAGTTCCAGGCACTCACGATATTAGTTTGTTAATTGATGTCATCAAACAATTTTCAAACAATCACAATGAATCAATACCACTACCCACATTTAACAAATCAATGGATGATATCGATACTAACGCCGGCCGAATGAGCCGACCCGCCGCTCGAGTTATTATTTTGGAAGGTTGGTGTCTCGGCGCAACAGCTCAAACCCCCAACGAACTAAAAGGCCCTATTAACGAGCTCGAAAGCAAGGAGGATCAAGAAGGGGTTTGGCGTAACTACGTTAATGATCAGTTGAAAGGCGACTACTCAACACTCTTCGAATATATCGAAACTTGGATCATGCTAAAGGCGCCATCTTTTGATTGCGTATTTGATTGGCGCAAAGAGCAAGAAGATAAACTAGCTGACGTGACTGACGAATCAAAGCACACGAACATCATGAATGACCAACAACTTCGCCAGTTTATCGCTCATTATCAGCGAACAACAGAAAGCTGTTTAAAGGATTTACCACAGCGGGTGCAACATTTATTTGAATTCAATGAGCAACGAGAAATTACCCAGTACCGCCAACTTATTAGTAAACAACTATGAAACCTATTGTATTCACCGATCTTGATGGCTCATTACTAGACCATGAAAACTATTCATGCGAGGAGGCTCGCCCTGCACTCAACCTTCTGCAGGAAAAAAATATTCCTGTGATACCCAACACCAGTAAGACATTGGCAGAGTTACTGCCTATTAGGAACTCAATTGGTAACCATGACCCATTTATTGTAGAAAACGGAGCAGCAATATACATACCTGAAGGATATTTTAAAAATCAACCCCAAAAGACAAAGACAATCAACTATAAAGGTGAGAAATTCTGGGAATTTAGCCAAGCATATCCAAGATCACATTGGACCAACTTACTGATGAAGATCAACTGGCGGTATCCTGACGATTATATAAGTTTCAGCCAACTGGGTGTCAGTGGCATTCTAAAATGCACAGGATTAGGTTTAGAGGAATCAATACAAGCAAACGAAAGAAAATTTAGCGAGCCTATCTTGTGGCTGGGTAAGCAACAAGCCAAAAAAAACTTTATTCATTCAGTGAGAAGTGCAGGTGCTGAGGTAGTAGAAGGAGGGAGGTTTATACATATCATCGACGCCAGTAC
>DDDX01000033.1:815-67042 GCA_002339085.1 Cellvibrionales bacterium UBA1969 | reverse complement strand
AGCAAAAATGATGTATCAATGCTCAACGAAGCTGACTTTGCAGCTGTCATTAAATCTCCTTTTCATAGTAGGCCACCATTACAGCGTGATGAGGCGACTTACATCAGTTCTGACTTCGGACCAAGAGGTTGGAACCAAGTTATTCAAAAAATACTGACCGAGCATTTCATTAATTAATAAAAAAGTGCTAAAAATAATAAAATTATATAGGAAAAAATAATGGCAGATTTTCATCAAAATGGGATTATCACAACACTGCATAATCTCTCTAACCGAACAGTTGATGACCTCGAAAATGAGTTGGTGGGTTTTCGTCAAGAACGGCCTATGGCTGTCATTCTGCCCTCATTATTTTCAGAACTTGAGGGGCCAGCTCTCAAAAATATTATTCAACAATTGTCATTTGCTCCCTACTTAGATGAAATCATTATTGGCCTTGATAAGGCTAATGAGCAAGAGTATCGGTTTGCTTTACAATTTTTTTCAAAACTAAGCCAAAAGACCTCGATCCTTTGGAACGATGGCCCGGCAATGCAAGCAATTCATAAGAAACTTGATAAGCACGGACTGGCACCTAAACAAGCCGGCAAAGGGAGGAATGTTTGGTATTGCATGGGGTATGTTTTAGCAGGTACTAAAGCAGAGGCAATAGCACTGCATGACTGTGATATTACCACTTACGAGCGTGATCTGTTAGCACGTTTGATTTATCCAGTTGCCAATCCAAACTTTAACTATGAATTTTGTAAAGGTTACTACGCACGAACCGCTGATGGAAAATTGAACGGGCGTGTAAGTCGTTTACTGGTAAGCCCATTAATAAGAGCCTTAAAAAAAATCTGCGGCGAATTAGACTACCTACAATACATGAGTAGCTTTCGCTATCCATTGGCAGGTGAATTTTCATTTCGAAGGGATGTGTTAAATGATATTCGAATTCCCAGTGATTGGGGCCTAGAGATTGGCGTGCTGTCTGAAATGCATAGAAACTATTCTCTTAACCGTTTATGTCAAGTCGATATTGCTGATACCTATGACCATAAGCATCAAGACTTATCAGCTGAAAATGACCAGTCCGGCCTATCTAAAATGTCCATTGATATTGCTAAATCATTATTTAGAAAGCTTGCCACCCAAGGCGTGACATTTAATAATGAAAATTTTCGCACATTAAAAGCTACTTATTTTCGCATTGCTCTTGATCATATTGATGCCTACCATAACGATGCAGCGATCAACAAGTTATCGTTTGATATTCACAATGAAGAAAAAGCTGTGGAATTATTTGCTGAAAATATCATGAAAGCGGGAGAAATGTTTTTAGAAAAACCGATGGAAACACCTTTTATTCCAGCTTGGAACCGAGTCCAAAGTGCAATTCCAAATATCTTTGATGAGATCTGCCATGCCGTTGAACACGACCGAGCTAAATACAGCTAATTAACCTGGAATCATATGAATAATGGAATCATGGAATAAATTGAATGCAAAAATTCGTAATTATTTAGAACTCGTTTATCAAGAAACTGAAGACTACCAAAACGGAACAATTGACTTTGATCAATTGGTGAATAAGACTTTATTCATCATGGGAATTAGCACTGACTACTCTCCCCCTAAAAACCACAGTAATTTATGGACAGAGAAAGATAGTATATTAATTAGTTATGCAGACTCCATTATTGAAAGTGATAAGCCACCGCTGCAGACTTTGTCTCATTTCCTAAACCAGCACGTTAGCCAAACAATTAACAGCATTCATATTCTGCCTTTTTTCCCCTACAGTTCAGATGATGGATTTGCCGTAATCGATTTTAAAAAAGTGAAACGAGAACTAGGAGATTGGCATGATGTTCAAGCAATAGCCAATGATTATCGATTAATGTCTGACTTAGTCGTAAACCATTGCTCTTCAGAACATCAATGGTTTAAAAACTTCCTGCAAAATACCGCGCCTGGAAAAGATTATTTTTATGCGATAGATACCGAGCAAGACCTGTCGCAAGTCGTTCGCCCCAGAACTTCTCCGTTGCTTCAAGCTGTTGAAACCACGGATGGTACCAAACATGTTTGGTGTACATTTAGCCATGATCAAATTGATTTTGATTTTCGCAACCCCGAATTATTAATGGAGTTTCTTAAAATCATTCGATTCTATCTAGATCGAGGAATTCGTATATTCCGCTTAGATGCAGTCGCTTTTATTTGGAAAAAACCTGGCACCAAATGTCTTAATTTGAGCCAAACACACCAAATTGTTCGCTTGCTGCGACTATTGATCGAGCATGCTGAACCAGAAGCGCTTATCATTACTGAGACCAATATTCCTAATCGCGAAAATCTTGAATATTTTGGTAATGCCAATGAGGCTCATTGCATATACAACTTTTCACTGCCGCCGCTATTAATTCACTGTCTTATTGCAGGCAATAGCTATTATCTCAAACAATGGATGATGAGTATGCCACCCGCGCAAAATGGCACAAGCTATTTTAATTTTATCGCTTCACACGATGGTATTGGTCTACGCCCTGTTGAAGGCCTATTATCCGATCGTGAAATTGATAATCTTTCAGCTATTATGGAAAACTTTGGTGGCAAGGTCTCTTACCGTCAAGTCGCGGATGGCGGCCAGAAACCTTATGAAATCAACATATCACTTTTTGATAGCTTACAAGGTACCGATCAAGGACCTGATAAATTTGGCATTGAGCGCTTTATCTGCGCACACGCTATTATGCTTGGACTCGAAGGCATACCCGGCATTTATATTCACAGCTTACTAGGCACGCGCAATGACTATGAAAGAGTTTCGCAAGAGGGACATAATAGAGCCATTAATCGTCATCAATGGAACTATCAAGAACTGACTGAGCGCTTGTCGAACCCACTACACTCGCAGGCTATTGTTTTTGAAAAACTCATGGCTTTATTGGCCATTCGTACAACCCAATCAGCCTTTCATCCCAATGCAACCCAGTTCACTTTACACCTAGGGGATACGATTTTTGGTTTCTGGCGCCAAAGTCAAGATCGTCAGCAAAGCATCTTTTGCATTTCTAATATAAGTAAATTCCCCTACCAGCTACCGTTAGCGAGTGTCAATTTGATAGCAATGGACCATTGGCATGAATTAATCAGCAATCAAGCCATTAACCTAGCGACTGAAACTTTGTCATTAGCGCCCTACCAAACGGTTTGGATTACTAACCAAGCACCAACGGCTAGCATGTAAGGTTTAACCGTAATATCTCCCTCTTACAAGACTAGCCCCCGCGGGTCGGTTCGCGGTATGCTTAGACTCGCATTTTGGTCCTTCTAAGACCAGTTGAGTAATAAACGTTTAAGCTAGGCGATTGTCCCTTATTATGACTGATTCGAACGTAAATAATTCTTCAGTTTATTCCCCCCAAACTATTGAGGCCAACGCCCAACAATACTGGCGTGATCAAGCCAGCTTCCTCACAACTGAAGACCCATCACGAGAAAAATTTTACTGCTTAGCCATGTTCCCTTACCCCAGCGGCAAATTGCATATGGGCCATGTGCGCAACTACACCATTACCGATGTAATCGCTCGATACCAGCGGATGTTAGGCAAAAACGTCCTTCATCCTATGGGCTGGGATGCCTTCGGCCTACCTGCTGAAAATGCAGCTATTCAGAATCAAACGGCACCCGCAAAGTGGACTTACCAAAATATTGATTATATGAAGCAGCAACTCAAGTCGCTGGGGTTCAGCTTTGACTGGTCGCGCGAGTTTGCAACCTGTGAACCTGGCTATTATCGCTGGGAACAATGGTTTTTTACCCGCCTATACGAGAAAGGCATGGTCTACAAAAAAATGGCCACTGTAAACTGGGACCCGGTTGACTGTACGGTATTGGCTAATGAGCAAGTGATCGATGGCCGTGGCTGGCGTTCCGGTGCTTTAGTTGAGCGTAAAGAGATTCCGCAATGGTTTATCAAAATCACGGAATATGCAGACGAGTTAATTAGCAGTCTAGACGAGCTGACCGAGTGGCCAGAGCAAGTTAAAACTATGCAAAAAAATTGGATCGGTAAGAGTCGCGGTGCCGATATACGCTTTAGCCTCGATCGTGAAATTGCAGGCTTTGATACCCTTCCCGTTTATACCACCCGCCCCGATACATTAATGGGCGTAAGCTATCTTAGCCTAGCCGCCGAGCACCCCATAGCATTGGCCTTAGCAAGTGAAAATACCCCTATCGCTGAATTTATTGCCGAATGTAAAACTCAGTCAGTGGCTGAAGCTGACATGGCCGTCATGGATAAAAAAGGCATCGCCACCGGTTTGACTGCCACTCACCCAATATCCGGCGAATCGATACCCGTCTGGATTGCTAATTATGTCCTGATGGATTATGGCTCGGGTGCTGTAATGGCTGTGCCGGCGCATGACGAGCGCGACTTTGCATTCGCTAATCGCTATGAATTGTTGATCAAACAAGTGATTGAGTCTCGCCTCGATGACAGCGAATTCGATAGCAGCCAATGGCAAGAATGGTACAGCCGCAAAAGCGATACCCAAACCATCAATTCCGCTGAATTTTCAGGGCTCGATTTTAACGGTGCTTTTAATGCCATTACGGCCAAGCTATCCAGCTTAGGCAAAGGCGAGGTAAAAACCAATTATCGACTGCGCGACTGGGGCATATCGCGCCAACGTTATTGGGGTTCACCGATTCCAATGCTCAGCTTACCTGAAGGCGGTGAAATACCGGTGCCCGCTGACCGACTGCCTGTTTTACTCCCAGAAGATGTCATCATGGACGGTGTTCGCTCACCCATCAAGGCAGATCCCGAGTGGTGTAAAACTGAACTTAATGGTCAAAGTGTCGTCCATGAAACGGATACCTTCGATACCTTTATGGAATCAAGTTGGTACTATGCGCGCTTTACCTGCCCAGACTTTCAAGACGGTATTCTCGACAGTGAACGGGCCAATTATTGGCTGCCTGTCGACCAATACGTAGGCGGCATTGAGCATGCCATACTGCACTTACTTTATGCCCGTTTTTTTCATAAATTATTGCGTGATGACGGCTTTGTCAGTTCCAACGAACCCTTTAAACGTTTACTTTGTCAAGGCATGGTCCTCGCTGAGTCATTTTATCGCAACAAAGAAGACGGCGGCAAGGAATGGTTTAACCCAAGCGATGTGCAATTCGAGCGTAATGAAAAAGGAAAAATACTCAGCGCCCATGAAATAAAATCAGGCCAAGCCGTTCAAATAGGCGGTATGACTAAAATGTCTAAGTCAAAAAATAATGGAATCGATCCACAAACAGCGATTGAGCAATACGGTGCTGACACCGTACGCGTTTTTACCATGTTTGCCGCCCCACCCGAACAGACCTTAGAATGGAATGACGATGGTGTGGCAGGCGCACAACGTTTTCTTCGGCGCCTGTGGACTTACTGCAATGAGCAGCGCGAACTGATTCAGCAAGGCAAGAGAAACTTAAATAACAACAACCACCTTGCGCTTGAAACGCTTACTAATGCTGCACAGGAACGACGCCACTCCATTCACAGCAACTTAGATAAGGCCTTAGTTGATTTCAATAAAAGTCAGTTTAATACGGTTATAGCCGCTTGCATGGCTATTCTTAACCAACTTCCCAATCATGAGCAAGCGCTTAACGATAGCCATATGGCCGGCATAGCTGCAGAAGGAACCAGTCTGTTAGTTCGCCTTCTTGCACCTATTGCCCCGCATATTTGCCACCAACTGTGGCAAGATTTATGGCCTGAAACGAATTGTGATATCCTCTGCGCTGATTGGCCTGTTGTAGATCCATCAGCATTGACTTTATCATCTATAGAAATGGTCGTTCAGGTCAATGGAAAAGTGAGAGCAAAAATAAAATTGGCCGCTGATGCCGACAACAAAAAAATAGAATCATTAGCATTAGAAGATGAAAATGTGAGTAAATTTATCACTAATAAAACCATTCGCAAAGTCATTATTGTACCTGGCAAGCTGATCAATATTGTTGCCAACTAAACCACTAAATATTGACTAGAGACTTAATATTGCATAAATCTCTATTATCTAAGGGCTAAAGCTTATGCTGCGATTAAGCAATCAGCTATTGATCATCCTATTGTTCTGTCTGGTTGGCTGCGGCTACCAGTTACAAAAACCACTGGAGATCAGCGAGCATAGACAAGCGATTTTCATCGACGGTGATCGATTACTAACACTAAAGCTAAAAAAACAACTTCGCAGCCAAGGCATTATCGTTAGTGATACTCTTATCTATGCCAACAGCCGTATTACATTAGCTGTTATTGAGCGTGATAGCCGAAATCTTACCTTAAGTGCAGATAGCCGTGATGGACAAACAGCTCATCGTTTAAGCGTTACAATCGAATGGCTATCGCTGCAAAAAAGCGATACCTCATCCCAACCCATATCGATATCGGTCATCCTACCACCCACCAGCGTTCATGCCGAACTAATTCAGTTGCAAAACCCAGACAATGTAGCTGCACAGAAAAGCACCAAAGAGCGTCTTCAGCAGCAGTTGGATGATCGCATTATTGCTAAAATATTGCATATTATTCGACTCAATAGCCGTTAATATGCAAATCTACTCTAACAAGCTCAGCCAGCATCTTAAGCAAACACTTGCTAAAGTCTATTTAGTTGCAGGGGACGAAATATTACTGCAAAACGAAGCCTGTGATGAAATACGCCAAGCCTGTGCGAAAAGTGGATTCGTTGATCGCGAGCGATATAATTTTGAAACTGGCTTTGACTGGCATGGCTGGCAAGATAGCTGCAATGCCATGTCATTATTTGCCAGTCAGCGATTAATAGAATTACGCTTGCCCAGCAGTAAAATTGGTACAGTGGGCAGTGAAGCCATTACACGTTTTTGCAATAATCCACCTCAGGATACGGTGTTATTAATTATTGCCGCAAGAATAGAAGGCAGCCCCAGATGGGTAAAAGCTGTCAACAAAGACGGCGTCTATATACCTATCTACCCTCTCGACCACGAGCAATTACCTAACTGGTTGAAACGACGCGCTAAACAGCAGCAATTAACCCTAGTGCATGATGCCGCACAGCTATTGGCCGAGAGAGTTGAAGGTAATCTAATGGCGGCCAATCAAGAGTTAGAAAAATTAGCATTATTGGTTGACAAAAAAACTACTTTAACGCGAAACATAATCGGCAAAGCCGTCGCAGACAGCGCACGATTTTCAGCATTTAACTGTTTTGATCATGCTATTGATGGCGATGCGCTAAGTGCCTGTCGCGCACTGAGGCATTTGCAAGAAGAAGGCTCTGAACCTGCCGCCTTAGTTGCTGCCATGGCTCATCAATTGCGAACCCTCGCTCAACTGAAGCAATTTTCGGAGCAAGGTAAAATGGATGACGGTATGCGAGCACTACGCGTGCAACGCAAGCGACAGTCAGCGGTCAGTAAGCGGGTTCAGTCAACGTCAAAAGCTGAATTCGAACAATGGGCAAAGCTAGCTTCTCAAGCAGATCTTATGAGTAAAAGCATTGACAAAGAAAACGCTTGGTTACTGATTGAAATGGTTCTGCTGGGACTTGCGGGCAAACCAATGGCTACCCAGCATTATCATATTTAACGACTCATAAAATCAGAGATTTGATTTTATTTATACCTATGACTTGAGCTGTCGCTATTGTTTAATATGAAGCTTAAGCATTCGCAACTTCTTTTATTGTTTTCATCATTTCATCAACTTCCCAATAGCCGCGCAATGCTACTAACTGTTCAGCTTCATTTACTTGATAAGTAAATATCCCATTGACTTCTTGGCTATAGGTTTTACCGCCAAATGTTAAAATAGTGTTTAGCGTAACAATATTTGCGCACTCAAGGCCGGCCGCGTATGACTGATGAATGACGATTTTAATATCACTGTTGGCAATATTATTTTCCCAAAATGCCTCTCTCGCCGCTACACCTCGGTGACCTTTACCAGCCTCATCGATTGGCGAAACACCAATCGGGTCTTCAATGATCGCATCTTCAGAAAATAAACCTAACCAACCTGCCTTGTTATGGCTATGGACGTATTCGCGAGACAATAGGGAGACACGTTTTGCCGGATGTTGCTCACTCATGAGAAGCTCCTTATATTCACCTTAAAAGAATATCTTACTACAGAGGTTACTAAGGACTCCAGAGCGAAAGTTAGCCTGACCATAAGCTATAATCATATGTAATCTCGCTATAAGCCAGTTTCTCTGAAAAACATGTCACGAGTTGATCGACAAGCGTTTTTTTGTGAGGCAAATGGCGCAACTGCTCGCTTAATTGCGTCACTTGTAATTCAGCGAAACCACAGGGGTTAATTCGTTCAAACGGCGCCGAATCGAAGTCGTAATTAAAGCATAAGCCATGATAGGAACAACCTCGACTGATACGCAAGCCCAAAGCGGCAATTTTACAACCATCAATATAAACACCTGGAGCTCTTTTATCGCTGTAAGCAGGCAAATCATATTGAGACAACAACTGAATCACTGATTCCTCAAGTGCATTGACCATACCTCTTACAGTCAGTTTTCTTCGCTTTAAATCAATCAATGTGTACATCATGATTTGACCGGGACCATGAAAAGTCACCTGCCCGCCTCGATCAATTCTAAGTACGGGAATAGAACCAGTATCTAATAAGTGCTCCTCTGCACCAGCTCTGCCTAAGGTGAAAATTTCGGGATGCTCTAATAGCCAGCACTGATCAACCGTGGTCTCATCTCTTGTTTGAGTAAATGTTTTCATCGCCTGCCACACTAACTCATAATTGACTAAAGCCTGACTTTTATCAGCAGTTAATAATTGGCGAACATGTAATTGCTGATTGATCAACATTAAATGACCATTTTGACGCGGCCAGTAGCTTTTAGATCAGCATATAATTTTTCCAATTGAGACTCGCCAGTCGCAATAATATTAACGGCCACAGAGCGAAATTTACCCTTGCTACTGTCACGGCTACTAACGGTCGCTGGATCAAAGTCAGCGGTATGCCTACAAACGATGCCAACTACCAGTTCGACGAAATCGGGATCGGCATCTCCAATAATCTTAATCGGATAATCACAGGGAAATTCAATCTTAGGCGGCTCTTCGCCGTCAGGTAGGATTTTATTACTATTGATTTCACTCATGATTTTTCCTAGCTAAGTCCTAACAAACCTCGAAAAAACAATATAATCAGATCCCATAACCGCAAAAGAAAACCGGCTGAATCAACATCCTTAGCAGCAACTATATTACGCTGGATCAACAATTCATCGCCTTTTTTGATATTCAAAATGCCATAGCTTTGTCCAGCAATAACAGGAGCTACTATATTTTTATCGACTTCAATGCTGACTTCAAGAAAATCTCTTTCACCACGCGGAATTGTTAAAATAATATCGTCTTCTACAACGAGATCAAAATACTTCTCAAGCCCAGCCCATAATTCACTCGAGTTAACTACCTGACCCATTTCATATAAAGTATGCGTTTCATAATATCTAAAACCATAAGAGAGTAATTTTTGTGTTTCTTGCTCACGTGCCCTTTCACTTTTAGCGCCCATAACAACAGACACAAGCCGCATACCATTTTTTTGTGCAGAAGCAACTAAGCAGTAACCAGCCTCCTCCGTCCAGCCAGTTTTCAAGCCATCAACACTGGCATCCCGCCACAGCAAGCCATTCCTATTAAGCTGGGTAATATCGTTAAAAGTAAATTCCTTTTGCGAATACAGCGCATAGTGATCAGGAAAGTCTTTGATTAAGCGTGCCGCTAAAATAGTCATATCTCTCGCAGTCGTTAAGTGTCCTTCTGCTGGCCAGCCAGTTGAATTTTTGAATTCAGTCTGTTTCATTCCTAGCAGTTGAGCCTGTTGATTCATTATTTCAGAAAAAGCCATCTCATCACCGGCTATAAATTCAGCAAGGGCAACACTGGCATCATTACCTGATTGAATAATAACGCCTTTCAACAATTCTCTAACCGGAACACTCGTGCCCTCACGAATAAACATTTTTGAACCTTTCATTCGCCATGCCTTAACACTAATCGGCACCATATCTTCGGCATTAATAGTCTGTTTTGTGATTTCGGCAGAAGCAATATAACCGGTCATCATTTTCGTTAAACTGGCGGGAGGCAACCGCTGATCTGCATTAGACTCAACAATCACCTTGCCACTATTAGCATCAACCAATAAATAACTGCTCGCTGCCAGCTGCGGTGGCGACGGAATTAATGCAGGCAAACCCTTCGCGAGTGAAGAACTCACTAAAAAACATAATAATAAAGCAACGTAAAATTTAACCACGGATAAACCTCTATTCTGAAATCAGATGCATCTTACCAAGGAATTGTAACTCAGATATTTTTTCAAATGTCAGACTTTCTTGTTCTGAGCTAAAGGGACCTATTCTTACTCGATAAACCCCTCGCTCGGAAGGTCGAATGACCACGTTGACAGATTGAGACAAGCTATTCAGGTGACGGAGTAAGCGATTCTGCAAGCTCTGAGCCGCTTCTAAGCTAGAGAATGCAGCCACTTGAAGATAATAACGGTTGAATTCAGGTAAAGCCGAGGACCAATCTACAGACGTCTCAGAGTCATTGCTCGATTGTAGCTGATCGTCGACAGTTGACTTTAAAGCGTGTAACTGAATCGAATCATCACGAGTGAACTGAACCTGTTTTTTTTGATTTTTTTTCCACTGACGAGGATCAATAGCTTCAACCTCCACCCTTGCTGTACCTTTTTTAAGCATGTCAAGCTTTGACGCGCCAGCATAGGAAAGATCTATAATACGGCCAGGATAAAATGGCCCACGGTCATTAACACGAACGATAATTTGACGGCGGTTTTCTAAATTAGTAACTTTAACGTAAGTAGGTATAGGTAGCGATTTATGGGCTGCGCTCATAGCATACATATTATAACGCTCACCATTAGAGGTAAGCCGGCCATGAAATTTTGTCCCATACCACGACGCGTCACCGCGCGCTTTGTACCCCTTTGATGAATCAAGCACTGTATAGGTTTTACCTAAAACGGTATAAGGGCTGAAATTACCACCACGACTTTTAGGTTCAACCCGCGGCACGGCATCCTTTATACGCTTCACATCTAACTTAGTTTTTGGCGCACTGTCACTGCCTCTTGCGACGCCACTAGGGGTTTGGCTTAAATCATCAAAAAACCCGCAACTGGACACGCCAATAATCCCGACCGATAAAAGTGTATATATCATTGCTCGCCCATAACGGCTAACATAACAAGAAAAATAGCGGCTAATCATTAATTTTAACCATAAATTACTCATCTCAAACACCGCGGCAAGAAGGCGCACCACAATAAAATTATAAGTCGCTTCACCTAAACTTAAGAAGATACCTGAGGGGCATCCTTAGCTTGTTTTTCAATCGCTAAACTCAACTGATAGACAGCCATGGCATATTTTGAACGTGGATTATACCTACTTATCGCATAAAAGTTTTGATAACCAAACCAAAATTCATCACCATCGGCGTCGTTAAAACGAATCACCCGTGCCTTAACCGAAGGCGGCATATTATCTTGTGGGTAAAACCCGCCTTCAGATAAGTGCGCAACGCTGTGATTCGGTTTTAAGCCACGACTTATCAGCGCAACGTCGAAATCTTGCCTCACAGCGACACGGCTGGCAACAGGCTGAGCGTTTTGCCAGCCGTGATGAATAAAGTAATTAGCGATGCTATGTATCGCATCGACAGACTCAAATAAATCGATGTCGCCATCACCATCACCATCAACGGCCAATCGACGATAATTACTAGGCATAAACTGACTCATGCCCATAGCTCCGGCATAAGAACCCAGTTGCTCACTAGCATCCCACTGCTGCTCGCGACATAAAACAATGTATTCAATCAACTCTGATGTGAAAAAACGGCTTCTTCTAGGATGTTCAAATGCTAAGGTTGATAAGGCATTCAACACTCGCGTTTTACCGGTATAACCACCGTAATTAGTTTCTACTCCTAATATCGCGGTGATTATCTCGCGGGGCACACCGTATTCTTGCTCAACCTGATCAAATGTGCTCTTATGCGCCACCAAAAATTCAGCCCCTTTAGTGATCCTAAAGGGGCTCAAAAAACTGCTTCGATACGCAGTCCAAGTTTTCGTTTTCTCTGCCGCATTGGTCATACTATCGAGTATCCGCTGCTCAGTTTCTGCCTGCTTGAGAATCGCATTTACTTGAGCAACGCTAAAACCATGCTTATCGACTAGAGTCTTGATAACGGCTACTGCACTCGGATGCTGTCGATAATCTGCTTTAACGGGGCTAACAATAATGATTAGCGCAATTGCCATAAGTGATAAAGTTGGCGCTAAAGCTGACAACATTGAATGTAATCGATATTTCATACTCTATCCTTATTTATAATGATGCCGTTAACCGCAACTGAGCCTTCTGCACCTAGACTAAAACTCATAGACTAGCCTATCACTATTGCGGCAGCATTCAATCAGTTTTTACAATGAATTAACGGCGATAACTTTCAGCACTAATCGCCATCAAAATACCAAAACTGGCCAGCATAGTCACTAATGATGTTCCACCGTAACTCACTAATGGCAACGGCACACCCACCACCGGTAGTAACCCAGAGACCATGCCCATATTCACGACAATATAAACAAAAAAAGTTAAGGTAATACTGCCCGCAACTAGACTGGCAAATGTGGTTTTAGCCGCCAAGCTTATTTGCGCGCCGCGAAGAATAATCAATAAATACATCAGCAGTAATAGGAATACTCCAACAAATCCCAACTCTTCGGCCAAAACCGCAATGATAAAATCAGTATGACTTTCAGGTAAGAAATCGAGCTGCGATTGTGTCCCATTAAGCCAGCCTTTGCCATCCCAGCCGCCCGAACCAATCGCCGTTTTTGATTGAATAATATTCCATCCCGCTCCCAATCGATCGCTTTCAGGATTGAATAATGTCATTATCCTCTGTCGCTGATAACCATGCAGTAGAAAATGCCAAATAGGCCAGGCTGCACCTAACAGCGCAAGCACGGCAGCAAATATATACCCCCACCCTAAACCTGCCAGCCACAACACAAACAAACCTGATGCAGCAATCAAGATGGCAGTCCCCAAATCAGGCTGCAACACAATTAAGACTGACGGGAAAATCGCTATAAAAAAGCTAATCACCAATGTTTTCGTGCTTGGCGGTAATAACCGTTCACTGAGATACCATGCAACCGTCAAGGGAACGACAATCTTCATTAATTCGGACGGTTGAAAACGGATAATGCCAAATACATCAAGCCAACGTTGCGCACCTTTTGAGTCGTCACCGAACCAGGCAACAAGTAACAGCAAAACAATGCCACCAATATAACCTATAGGCGCTAGTACTTTTAAAATTTCGACTTTGAATTGAGCAACCACAACCAGACCAAAAAAAGCAATCGCAAGATAAATTAATTGACGAGTTACCCTGTCGATATCCTTGCCACTGGCACTATAAAGGATAAACAACCCAAAAGCGGCCAAACACATCAACAGTAACAATAAGGGCGGATCTAATCGCCAGCGTCGAAATCGGCCCGTCTGTGCCCTTAAGGCACTAGGATCACCCGGTAAATTACGACTAAAATCAGATCGACTATTCAAAATAACCCCATAAGCTGATCGCTAAAATCTTGATACGACTGCCATTTGTTTTTTTTCGTCGGTCGATTCAAGCACCCAATCAAATACCTTACGGGCAATCGGAGCCGCCACCGTACTGCCGCCGCCAGCATTCTCAACAATTACCGCCACTGCTACCTTCGGCTGCTCTAGCGGGGCGAAGCCAACAAATAATGCATGATCACGTTGCCTCTCTAAAAGTGCGTCTGCATCGTACTCTTCGCCTTGAGCGATACCAACGACTTGCGCAGTCCCCGTTTTACCGGCAATCCGATAATTGAGACCGCGCCTGATAGCCCTAGCAGTGCCTTTTTTAGGGTCGTGGACTACAGCTTCCATGCCATCAATAATCTGCTGCCAATGTGTATCACTCACATCACGGCTTAAATGCAGTATGGAATCGATCGGCCTATTATTAGACATATCATCATGCTGAGCACTGCGCTCAAGATCACTCTCATAGGGGTTATTCCTCTCAAAAGGATTGCCATCAAATGCTTTCACTAACTTCGGTGTAGGTCGATAACCTCGATTAGCAATTGTGGCCGTAGCAACTGCAAGCTGAAGAGGCGTGGTCAACATATAGCCCTGACCAATACCAATATTTAAGGTTTCACCGGGAAACCAAGGTTCACGCTTTTTAGCTTTCTTCCATTGCCTCGAAGGTAACAAACCACTTCGCTCACTGGTTGAATCAATGCCGGAGCGAACACCTAAGCCAAATAAACTCGAAAAGTCATGGATCTTGTCAACGCCTAACTGATAAGCGAGGTCATAAAAAAATACATCACAACTTTCAGCAATGGAGTCATGTAAATTAACCTTATGGCCATGGCCTTCACGTTTCCAATCGCGATAAAACCGGCTATCGTTTGGCAGTTGGTACCAACCCGGATCAGGTACAGTAGAATCAGCGGTAATCACCTGATAATGCAGACCAGCTAAACCTATAATCGGCTTAATCGTCGATCCTGGCGGGTACTGGCCCTGCAAAGAACGATTAAAAAGCGGCAAATCAATCGAATCTCTTAACTTCGCATAGTCGATAGTCGAGATACCTGTTACGAAAGGGTTGGGATCATAAGAAGGTGTACTGACCATCGCAAGAACACCGCCTGTGCGAGGATCAATCGCTACCACTGAACCCCTTCTATCACCCATTAAGGTGCTTATCCTTTGCTGCAAATCGGCATCGAGATAAAGATGTAGGTCGACGCCTGGCTGAGGCTTGGTCTGACCTAAAACACGCAGTACTTTTCCATGTGCATTGGTTTCAACCTGCTGAGAACCTACCTGACCATGTAAGGTTGACTCATAAAATCGCTCGATACCCAGCTTACCGATATAATCAGTCGCCGCATAATTAGACTTATTATTTTCTAACGATGAGATTTCTGCCTGATCAGCAGCATTAATTCGTCCAACATAGCCTAATACGTGTGTAAAGTTTTCGCCCTGCGGATAATGGCGCACTAATTGCGCTTTTATTTCAATACCTGCCAAACGATAGCGGTTGACTGCAAAACGACTGATCTCATCCTCGGTTAGTTTAAACTTCAGGGGGACCGCTTGATAAGGCGTTCCGCGAGTCAAACGACGTTTAAACTTAGCAATACTTTTTGCGTCAATATCAAATAGCTGTTGCAAGTCTAACAACACTTGCTCGAGATTAACGACCCGCTCCTTAACGACAACAAGATTGTAGCTAGGCTGATTGGCTGCAAGTAAACGACCATTATTATCAAAAATAAGACCGCGATTTGGCGCTACAGCCTGAACATGTACGCGATTATTTTCTGACTGAGTGACAAAAGTCTGGTAATTCAACAATTGCAATTCAGCATAACGAGCCGCCAAGGCTAGAAAGATAATCGCTACAACGGCAATGGATACCGTTATTCTGCGACCAAAAATTTGCTTCTCATGATCACTGTCTTTGACTGCCGCATAATTTTGCATAAAAGATATTGTACCCATTCAGGCGATGCTGTCACTCCCTATGATAAGGATGGCCAGTACACACGCTCCATGCGCGATACAATTGCTCAGCGACAATGACCCTTACCAAGGGGTGCGGAAAAGTCAGCGAAGAAAGCGACCATCGCCATTCAGAACCCAGTGTCTTACCTACTTTCCACTGCGCCAAGACAGAAAAGTCAATTCCATCAGGCCCGCCAATTATCAGGCAAACATCTCGTCCATCCAGCTGCCAATCATGAAGTTTTTTTGCCAACAAGCGGGTGCTAATGGACTGGCCTCGCTCATCGAGCACCACAATATTATTTCTGTCTGGCACGGCGGCAAGTAACTGCTCAGTTTCCTTTCGTCGAATAGCATCGATGGATTGGCTTTTAATTCGCTTTTGTGCGGGCAACTCAATTAATTTCAGCGATAAATCCTTTGGCATGCGACGAAAGTATTCATCGCAATTGGCATTGACCCAAGCAGGCATTTTATTACCAATAGCAATAATAGATATCTGCATAATAAAGCCTACCCCAAATAACTAAACTGGCTTTAAGGTCCACAAGCTTTCTAAATCGTAAAATTCTCGTGTGCTTGGCAACATAACATGAACAATCACATCACCAAAATCAACCAATACCCATTCAGCCGTATCATTGCCTTCAGCACCAAGGGACTTAAAGCCAATCTGCTTTGCCTCTACTTCCACATTATTAGCCAAGGCCTTTACATGGCGATTTGAGGTGCCACTAGCGATCACCATCCAATCGGTTACCGTTGAAGATTCAGCAACCGACAAAACGGCAATATCATTAGCCTTAAGATCCTCTAAAGCCGTAATAATGGTGTTTTTTAATTTTTCATTACTCACTGTAGTGTTATTAACTCCTAAATTTAATATCGCTAACGATATAAGTGTTGCTGGTAAATATAATCCAATACTTGGGGCGACATAAACTCAGTTAATAGCGACGAACTTGCCGACGCTTGCAATAATTGATCCCGCAATAAGGTTGATGAAACCGGATATGGCGGCAGCGAAGCAATGGTCATTTGTCCAGAAGGTGTATCTACAAAATCAACCGCTTGATTAATTTTTTGCTTAAGCCCCACTGTTTCAATTGCCTGAACTGATTGCGCGTTAGCGCGCTCAATCACTGCGACGTTCGCTAAGGAAAAAATAGCTTCCCAACGCTGCCAACGATGAAACTCAGCAAACGCATCGCTACCTAATAAAAATATCAGTACCGCTTGCTCGCCAACTTCTTCGCGAATATCAATCAGGCTATCAACCGTAAATGACTTACCTGAGCGAGCCAATTCTCGATCGTCAACAGAAAAAGATGACTGCCCTTGCACGGCTAAGTTTAACATAGCCAAGCGTTGTTCAGCATTTGCCATCGGCTGCTTATCATGCGGATGCTGCTGGCAAGGCATAAAGTATATTTGATCTAAATTTTGGGCGGCCAGTAAAGCTTTGGCGGAACCCATATGCCCCAGATGCACGGGGTCAAAAGTACCGCCAAAGACACCAATACGCTTAATACCTGCAGTCGAGTGATGACTATCCGCCGGTATCATTAGGTTCGAATCTGGCCACTGCCCAGCACCACAAACTTTTGCGACGTTAAGCCTTCGAGACCCACTGGCCCACGAGCGTGTATTTTATCGGTTGAGATACCTATTTCAGCACCTAAGCCATATTCAAAACCATCGGCAAATCGCGTTGATGCATTGACCATCACCGAACTTGAATCAACCTGCCGAATAAAATCCATTGCGCGCTGATAATGATCGGTGACAATCGTCTCACTATGCTGAGAGCTGTAATGATTAATATGCTCGATGGCTTGCTCAACATCATCAATCACTTTAATGGCTAAAATAGGGGCTAAATACTCTTCATACCAATCACTATCGGTAGCGTCAACTAACGGCAAGGCGCTATTGGCCTGAGAGATGATCGATTTACTGCGCTCGCAGACGCGCATCTCAACATGATGGGCATGCAAAGTTGAAGCTAGACGCGGCAAAATTTCAGTAGCGATAGCACTCGCCACTAACACTGACTCCGCCGTATTACAAGTACCATAACGCTGGGTCTTGGCATTCACAGCAATGTTTAAGGCCATATCAATGTCGGCATCGTCATCGATGTAAACATGGCAATTGCCATCGAGGTGTTTAATCACTGGTACGCGGGCATCTTGACTGATTCGCTCAATCAATCCTTTTCCACCGCGTGGCACAATGACATCAACATAGTCTGGCATAGTGATTAACTCGCCCACCGCGGCTCGATCACTGGTTTCAACCACTTGAACCGCCGCTGCCGGTAACTGTGCATCGGCCAGCCCATCACAAATGCACTGGGCAATCGCTCGGTTGGAACGCAGTGCCTCAGAGCCACCTCGCAAAATAACCGCGTTGCCGGACTTTAGGCATAAGCTTGCCGCTTCGACTGTCACATTAGGACGCGACTCATAGATGATGCCTATAACACCTAAAGGCACGCGCATTTTCCCCACTTGAATACCCGACGGTCTGGCGACGAGGTCGGTTAAGGCGCCCACAGGGTCCGCTAAGGCAGCAACTTGCTCGATACCCTCGAGCATTGCGTCAATTCTTGCCGGAGTGAGCTCTAAGCGATCTAATAATGCCGGCTCTAAACCGTTGGCATGAGCTGCCGCCATATCGTCAGCATTGGCTGCCATGAGCGCATCGCGGTCAGCCTGAATGCGCTGAGCAATGGCTAATAAAGCGGCATTCTTAGCGCCAGAATCGGCAGCAGACATGGCGCGACTGGCTTGGCGGGCTTGCTCACCTAAGCCCTGCATGTATTGCTTCATATCCACAACAGTATGACTCCCTCTTAATTTGGAGGAATATTATCTCACAGCACTGGGGCTGGGTAACTAGCCAAGCGAGATAAAAAACACTTTAAGATCGGTTGCTGAAGAGAAAATAATAAAAGCCATTCTATTAACTATGGGAAAATGGCCGATAGCAGTCTATTTAGCAGCTAATGAGTGATTCGATGACTTTTACGATGCGTGTGGCCGCCTGGCCATCACCATAGGGATTATGGGCTTTCGACATAGCTTCATAGATCGCAGAATCTAGCATAACGCCTTCGACGTGCTGAATAATTTCAGCCTTGTCAGTGCCAACTAAACGCACCGTACCTGCTTCAACAGCCTCTGGCCGCTCAGTGACATCACGCATCACCAGCACTGGCTTACCCAATGACGGCGCCTCCTCTTGAATACCCCCCGAGTCGGTTAAAATTAAGGCACTGCGATTCATTAACCAAGTAAAGGGCAAATAATCTTGTGGATCGATCAAGCTCACATTCCCCAAGCCCGCCAGAATATCATATACCGGCTGCTGTACATTGGGGTTTAAATGAACTGGATAAACGAACTCCCAATCACTGTGCGCTTCGGCCAGCTGTTTTATTGCTGAACATAAATCAACAAAACCCTGGCCAAAGTTTTCGCGCCTATGACCGGTAATTAATATCATCGGGGTATCGTTATTATGCAAACGAGCAAAAAGTGGCCCGCCAATCGCTGACTGCCACACAGAGTCATCATAGGAGGCTAAACGCTGTTTAACCCATAGCAAGGCATCAATGACCGTATTTCCAGTAACGGTAATCTGCTGATCATCAATCGACTCACTTAATAGGTTTTGACGGGATAATTCAGTCGGTGCAAAGTGAAACTGCGCCAAACGACCAACCAAGCTTCGATTCGCCTCTTCAGGAAATGGCGCTGACAGATCACCCGTTCGTAGGCCCGCTTCTACATGGCCAACTGGAATCTGCTGATAAAAAGCTGCTAAGCTAACGGCAAAACAAGTTGTTGTGTCACCGTGAACGAGAACCAAGTCAGGCTGATACTCTTTTAACACATCTCGCAGACCCAATAGAATTCGCGAGGTAATATCGTAAAGATCTTGATTCGCTTGCATCACGTCTAAATCATAATCGGGTGTGATATTAAACAGGTCCAGTACTTGATCTAACATTTGACGATGCTGGGCGGTCACACATACCTTTGCCTCGACTTGTTGGCTGGCCTGAAGCGCCAACACAACTGGCGCCATTTTAATTGCTTCAGGACGAGTACCAAACACCGATAATACTTTGAAACTCACCGCTTTCATCCCTCAGCTTGCAGTTCAGCCAGTGACCTTTTTGCAATATCCAAGCCTCCATAACGAGCATTTTCATTTTCAACGGCAAGCGTCAAATGGATCTTAGCGTTTTCAATGTCGCCCATTTTCAGAAATATCATCCCCAAATGGTATTGTAGCTCCCCTGCACTACCAACTTTGTCAACCGCCGCCTGAACATAGGTTAAGGCTCGTTCATAATCACCGGTTAAATAAAATACCCAGCCAACCGTGTCTAGAAAAGCGGGGTTGTCAGCGTCTTGAAGATCGGCTGTTAAGGCCAGCGCTTTTTTCAAATTTTCAGGCGAACGCAACTGCTGAGCATAAATCATAGCTAAGTTATTAATCGCCGATAATGCGCCTTCATTATTTTCTATTAATTCTTCATAAACCTCGCTGGCCGCTTCATAATTTTGGATTTGGTAATAAAAAGAAGCCAGATCAAATGCTAATGACGGCTCATTAGTTTTCTCATAACCTCGACCCAAGACCTCGGCGACAGCATCAGCATCTCGCCTAAAACCATAAATCTTGGCTAACTGCCGATACGCCGGTTGTAACTGATCATTTAAGTTAATGGCCTCCTCGATTGACTCAATAGCATTATCAAACTGCTGATTTTGAGCAAACAGAGAACCTAAAATATAATGGCAATGTGCCTGCTTGGGATATTGCTTACAGTGATCGCCAACAAAGCTTACTGCCTTATCAATTCCTTGTTCCTGAGTAACCAGCCTGGATAAAGCAGTTAACGATTCAACACCTTTCGGCTCACTTACTAAGGATTTTTTTAGATTAGCCGTTGCGGCAGAAAACTCTTCTAGCCTTAGCTCTAAATTAGCCTTTAAAAAATAGCCTAAGGCTTTAGATGTGTCAGAAGCGATTAATTGATCAGCGAAATTTTTAGCCGAATCATAATCTTCTTTTAAAACTAATAATTGAATTAAATTTGACACTAGACTTGTATTGTTTTCATCTAATTTCAAGGCCTCACGAATAAAACCTTCAGCTTCCTTATATTGCTCAAGAGCTAGAGCAATACGAGCAGCATTGGCTAAGCTTTCTAAAACAGGATCCTCTAGGGCAATGATTTTTTTCATGTTATCCAGCGCCAAATCAAGCCTGCCTTCTAACTCCTGGGCTCCTGCTAACAACTTTAAGGCTGGTAGAGAATCAGGCTCATTTTTTAGCACTACACGTAAGTTAGCTATCCCTTCTTTTGCCTTACCATCAAGCAACACCATCTGGGCACGCTTTAATAATGCTGTGATATTTTCAGGCTCTATATCAAGTACCTCATCAAGCAAACTCATAGCAGATTCTTTATCTTCCTCTTTTAGGAAAGTATCGGCCAGCACATTACGGGCATTGATCGAGCCGACACTGCGTGGATCTCTGTCGATCAAGGCATTTAATACTTTCCGACCATCATCAACATCGCCTGTAAATAGGTGTAATTCTGATAAGGCGAGATAAAAATCGCTTTGATCAGGCTCGTCGTTAATCAATGCCTGCGCCTCAGCGATAGCATCTTCTTTAGTACGCTGTTGAAGCAAGAAAGAAATGATCGCTAGCTTGGCCGAAACATCCTCCTCATTAGATTCAGAAAATGATCGTAGTGTGGTCTCAGCAGCATCGACTTCTCCCTCACGAATATAATAACGCGCCAATGTTGTCGCATAGCGCTGCTCTTCAGGGTACTGGTCAGAAAGCTTTTTGAGTTCAGCCTCAACATCCTCCTGCCTATCCATCGATTCAAACAACGATATTTTCATTGAGGTAATACGCGTTTCTTCAGGGTTGGCCGCTTGGCCTCGCTCTAAAATCTTAAGGGCCTGGTCAAAATCTTCTGTATTAAACAGTTTTTGAACGACCACGCCTAGGGCCTCAGTTAAACCTGGATCAATCGCTAAAGCCTGCTCCGCCAAGATTTGACCTTGCTCTTCTTCACCGCTGGCAGAAAGCAAAAGCGCCTTAAAATTCATAGCCTCAGCATTCTCAGGCTCGACTGCCAGAACCGTATCGCAATGCTCTAGCCCTTTAGGGAAATCTCTCACGCCGACATAGATACGCGCCATCGCAATATTGGCCTCGATATTTTCAGGCTCTAAATCCAGCACTGATAGAAAATTACCATAGGCTTTTCTGATATCGCCATCAATAAAATTAATCTCACCTAGTACATATCGTGCGGCAGCATTTTTAGGGTTAATCTGCAAAACATTTTTTGCCTCAATGCGTGCCTTATCATAATTCTCTAATTCAAGATAGTTTTTTGCACGCTCTAGATATTTAGCTTGACGGTCCTCGCCACCACTGCAAGCGATTAACAGTGTAGTCAAGAATAAAAAAAGAACAGATGATCGAAGGCTATTAATTAACATAGGAATAACACCTTTATAATAATGACATAATTAAAGAAAACTTTTAACACCGATTACCAAAAATGCAAATAAAGCAAACAATTTTGAAATAACTAATTTATCGCAGCGGTTTATAATAAACTCAGCAGCATAGAGCATCACAGAAACCCGGATAGCGGCACTAATAAGTAAACTATCACTGCCAAAACTAACTACTAAAAAACTTGCCGCTAAAAGTACCAATAATACTAAAATATCTTGAGTATCTAAATGGAATAACTCTTTACGAGTCATCCTGATTGATAAGCCAAGCATTATGATGAGTATCAACAAGAAGAAATCCACCCATAATACATCAAAACCCATATTGACAGAGAGTGTCATCACTTGATAAACACCGGCAAATGTTGACAATATTGATGCTGAGTACAAGATAGCTCGTGAAAATAATCGATATTCATCGGCGTATCGAAAAGTAATAACAATAAGCGCTACCGCTATTAAAGAAATAATCCCTAAAGAAAAATCTTGTGGCCCTACAGATGCAAGCAGCACCAGCCAAGTAATACCAAGTACATACTGCAATGCCATAGGCCCATGATGATAGACCCATGAGAATTTTCTTAATAAGGTATTTCTTCTATCCCTCTCTAAATGTAACGAACGTCTATGTGCTAAAATGTCTGACCTTCTCAGCGATACAATCACCACTAATGTTGAAACTGAAAAAAACAAATAACAAGCTATGACCGTAGGATCCGATTCAAATCGACAAGCATAGGCGGTTAATAGTAATAAAAAGTTCAACAAATATAGCACGGCAACTGCTTGGTAATGCTTTAAACCTATGTCTAGTAATTGATGGTGAATATGGCGTTTATCGGGATAAAATGGCGACTTTCCGTCTTTTATTCGCAGTGTCATCACCATCAAGGTATCTAAAATAGGCATGCCGACAATTAATACAGCCAATGCAGGACTCACGGCGGAAGCCTCTGACTGGGTAACTAAAATAGCTAGGCAGGCGGCTAGGTAGCCTAGAAATTGACTGCCTGCATCGCCCATAAATACACTGGCTGGGTGTGTATTGAAGCGTAAAAAGCCTAAGATCGAGCCCACTACCGCAGCCACAATAAGGGTAATTGAATAATCACCAGACATAACACTTAAGTAAGCTATAAAACCCAAACCCAGAAGGCTACTCCCTGCCGCTAAACCATCGAGGCCATCGGTTAAGTTCACCGCATTTGTAACACCCAAGATAAACAACGCCATAATGCCGTAACTCAGTATTGGCGCTATATTACCTAGACCTAAAAAAGGCGTTTTTGTAATCTCTATATTGCCCATTAAAAAAATAGCCACGGCAATGATCTGACCCAGAAATTTCCATTTATAGTTTAAATCATGACGATCGTCTAAGAAGCCAAACAATGCAATAGTGAAAGCCCCAAGAAATAAGGTGTAAAACTGTGATAAGTCATTTAGCCAAAACGCAACTGAGCACAACACAGCCACAATAATGGCCAAGCCACCACAGCGAGGTATAGGATTATGATGAATTTTTCGATCGTTATCGGGCTGGTCTACTAGGCCTAATACTGGCGCATAACGTATTGCAACGGGTACTAAAGCCGTACTTAAGAAGAGTGCTAAGGCAAGGCAAATCGCAATTTCCACTTTACAGTTTTCCTATTTTTGACTTATCGCCAAGCATCATATTTATTATTTTCATTAATACCAACACCAAACTATTCAGGAATATAAGCGGGTAACAGTGGATCAAAATCTTTTATGAATTTAGCTATTCGTTGATCAGCTAAGGCTATGTCACTGCCCTCGGGCACATAGGTCACTAGACGTACTAAGGCGCCATCGGTGCGTTGACGAGTCAAGGAGTCCCAAAACACAAACCATTTGGCTATGTATTCATTAGTGATATTGCGACTGCGGCCCTCAAACCAGTAGTAAACTAGCTGATTACTATTACCCATCTGCATATTTACGCGATTAACCACTAAACTTTGGCCACCTCGCTCAATACCGCCAACCGTTTCAATGGTATGCGTTTTAATTTGCCAACCACCGCCGGGCAAACAAGACTTAGGCGAGTGAATGGACGCGCCCTTACGCTGTTCTTGGTACCAAGCGACGTAGAAGTTGACCGCGGCGTCATCCTCTTGATAGTAATTAGCAATGTGGTAATCAGAAAGCTGAAGCACATCTAAAACGTCTGTATCTAATTTATCCAGCCGTCCTGTCCAACCTTCATGCTCGACAGGAAAATCAATAAATTCGCTACGTTCGGGTACCAAGTCTTGACGATCAGCAAAATACATGGAGGTAGGCACCGCTAAAATTAGCAACACAACACCTAACCAGGCAGGAGACGCTAGCTGAATAACCTTAACTAATTTCGGTTTGTCTTCTTCTCGACCCGCACCAAAATCTAAATCAAACAATTCACCAAATGGCTTATCTTTAGATGAAAATAAATAAAATAACCAGATTTCAAAAAGCAACACACCTAGGCAGGTCATAAAAATGATCCAGCCCTCAAAGTCATGTAAAAATCCTTCGGCAGCAGCGATGCCAAAGTATTCGACGGTCACGCCAATCACGCCGATGCGAAAGCTATTCATCAATACCGTAATAGGAATAGTTGAAAAAAAGATAATCAGCTTCTGCCACACAGGACCTCGATAAATATAGGAAATTAAAAAACCGAAGCTCATCAAAGGAAATAAATAACGTAGACCGCTGCAGGCCTCGACTACCTGTAATTGATACGTGCCTAAATCAATTACATTGCCCTCTAAAAAAACCGATATATCGAATAAACGAATAACAAACACGCCAATACTGGATGAGATAAGCTGCAGTTCTTGCGATAAATTGAAATATAAGAAATTAGGTAGTGGGATCATGAAAATTAGATAAAAAATAGGCGCCCAAACCGCCAATGTGCCACGAACACCCACCCATAATAAAGCTAAGCCAAATAAACCTATAAAAAATGCATATTGAATAATGGCATAGATTGCACTCAACTCACCTAATAACCACGCTATTAATGCGCCTAATAACATCAGCACGCCTAGGTATGAGCCGGATTCTGCTTGTTCAGCCAATACATAGCGTTTTTGCCATAATAAATACAAGGCCACTAGCGGAATCATATAACCGTGACTGTATTCGTCTCGCTCCCACCACAACACCATCAATGCTAAACCGTCGTAACAAACCCATGCCAATAATGCGATGGCAAGCACTAACAGCAAGGATTGTTTACTTAATACAATCGATCTTATATCCATATTCATTACTCATTTATAAATCTAGGGCAATCAAGAAAAATTGGTTGCTTTTTGAACGAAAATTAGGGAGACATCGCATCTCCATTACAATAATTAAGTGTAGACTAAGCGACGAGTTTTTCTATTATTTTAAGGTATTGATCTGCAAGGACTTTTCGATCGAACTCACTAGATACGTAAGGCCTTCCACGAGCTGAGAGTTGCGTATAAAGTGCCCGATCTTCTTTTAATTCAAGTAAAGCATTAGCCAGCTGTTCTGCTGATTCCGGCTCAATACAAAGTCCGGTTTGCGCTTGTTCAATAATGGCTTTTACTTCACCTTCAACGCCTAGAACGATAGGCACCGACATGGCCATACTCTCAAAGATCTTTGAGGGTATCACGGTTTTAAATAAATCGAGCCGTTTTAGTAGCACCAAGCTTACATCCGTAATTGACCATATTTTAGGCATCATAGCCTTAGGTTGCTGTCTTTGCATAACAACATTCGTTAATTGACGATCATTGACTGCCTGAGTTAGACGCGCGCGTTCTGAACCATCGCCGACCATTAAAAATACAATATCAGGGTTATCTCTGAGCCGTTCAGCTGCCGCTAAAATCGTATCGAGACCATGCGCCATGCCATGGGTACCCACATAGGCGGCAACAAACTTATCATTTATTCCCCATTCGTTTGCGAGTATTGTATTTTTTGTAACGGTCTCAAATAAAGCCAGATTTACGCCATTTCGAATGACTGACACTTTTTCTTCGGGCACACCTAAATTCACAATGTGAGCTTTAAAAGCCTGAGTGACTGGCACGATCGCATTCGCTTTGTGATAAGCAAAGCGCTCTAGGCATTCTAAAAAACCAATGATCGCTCGATTTTTGATCGCCCCAACAGCCAAAATAGACTCTGGCCAAAGATCGCGTATTTCTAACAGCCAAGCGGCGCGCTTAATGCGTGAGACAAAATAACCGGCCAAGCCATTAAAAAACTGAGGGGAAGTTGAAATCACCATATCGGATTTGGGTAAAAAAGGGGCCGTCAGAATAGTCATAAGCATATAAATAACGTAATTAAGAGTGCGCTTCAAAAACCCTTCGTTTGCCGTTATGTAAGTTTTTATTTTAATTGCTCGAATGCCGTCTTTATTTTCTTCAAACCACCACTTATTCTTATAGCCAGAGTAAGCTTCACCCATGGGGTGATGCGGTACACAGCTGACAACTGTAACCGAATGACCTTGCTCAACCCATCGCTTACAATGCTCATAAGTCCGCGTAGCGGGTGCGTTAACCTCCGGTGGGAAATAATGTGATAAAAAAAGAATGTTCATAATTAAAGTCGTTGTAACCGATAGCTTAGCTCAGTGGGAAAAACACCAAAACGGGAGATAACCAAACAATCAATAGGCTGTTTAAGGCCAAATTCAGGACAGTAAATCGTTTTTTCAATCCTTGCATCACAATGAGAATCAAAGCTTAATACTGCAAAATCATGTCCATGACACTTCAGTGTAACGGTATTATCATCATTAACATGCGCGCTAAAATCTGGATGGAAATGCACATGACTTTCAATTGTATGAGCATTCTTTCCTCTTAGTTTATCAACAACTGTGACCTTATCGATAGCATCTTTAACTAACTTTACATTGATCAATCGATGATGGTTAAATCGTGGTTGAAAACCTACCGTGTCGCCGTAAAAACCACTGTATTCACCGGTAATGTAAACATCATCAGCGATTTGTTTAATCGAGGCAGCATGCTTTTTTGCCCGTCTAGCGATACGGAATTCACCCCAAATCTCGGATTGCTCATCGCCATCGACTGAGATCGTATTGTGTGCCCGAGTTGAGCGTACATGATGACGTAGCTCACCGGGCTCATACTCATAAACGCCTGTATCAACAATCACCCTTTTCGAGGCCATCATCAACTCAAAACTTAAAAGGTCACAATGAGTATGGCCGGGTTGATAGACAGGAACAATTTCACCACAGGTCATCAAAAGCATGTCAGTAGCCGATTTAATCCCATAGAAACCAGAATTAGGTTTATCAATAATAGAGGAAGTAATCGATCTTTCTGGCGGCTGATAAGAAAATAATCGTTCAGCATAACTGTTAAGATCGCTCAATGATGACGCCATATTAAATGCCGAGTCATTAAACAATGGAATTTGATTATCTGGAAAAACAATTGTGTTCAGAAAATCCAGACCACGAATCGCATGATGTTTCACCTGCTGGATAAATGGTTGGTTGAGTAAAGCACCGTTATTAATGGCTAAATTATAGATATCAAGATAGTTCTCAAGCATTAAGGCATGATACTGAGGCGAACGCTCATAATGACCACCATCTAGTAATGTTTGCTCTTGTAATTGCTTTGGAATTTCAACTAATGCTCTATCTCGCCAGCGATCAGCATCTTTACCAAGGAAAAAACAGCCTGCAAATAACAAGGCTTTTAAATTTTCAAAATAGTGGTTCGCTAAAATATGACGCTCGTCATTTTTTTCAAGCCAACGCGCTTGAAGATAAAGGCTATCTAAAAAAGATTGTTTGCATTGATTAGGATTGAATTTGGTATAAAAAATCCAATTAACCAATCTTAAGCTACAAGTAAAAGGCTCCCAACCGGGTTGACTACCTTGCGGATTGCGTATAATCCAGTCTTCAATTAACGATGCTTTTTCAGACTCAGAACAGGCCTTATCCCGAAAATAGTCAAAATAATGTAAATTGTAACGCCATAAACGTGGAACATCTGATGGCGACCAATCTGTAAGCACACCCGATATATCTTTTTCAAAATTTAAAAATTTGAATTTATATTTCTCTCTATAAACACCTACCGTAGCCACAGGGCTATGTAATATCAGGTCAGAATTCAGATTAGGAGTCTGTTTCGCTTTTACCAGTGCAGTCGCGAATCCCCGTCGCAATGCGAAAAAAGCCAACTGTGTTGGCTTTAAGTTCTTAAGCGTATGAAGAAATTGAATAATCTTTTTCAGCACCCAACTCAACCCTTTGATCTAGGAAATTTGATCCATAACATCAAAACACGCATTGGCCACCTCACACAATTCATCAAATGGAATTAGCCTTGATGAATCACCTTGCTCGATAGCATGAATAAATTCTTGAGTACAGTTAGACTGCCCTTTATCCTGCCGCCATAAGCGTTTTGTCTTCAGGCCTGGCCAGCCAAATACTTTAAGTGATCGAAAATTATCAACTTGTGCAATACTACCGCCACAAAAAACTTCCAAGCGTTCTTTTGGGAAGCCTTTGTTACCATTGGCCAAGTAATTCACTGTGCCGACTGATCCATTTTCAAAACTCAATAGTATGCTCACCGAGTCACCACAGGCTGAATCCATTTTCTTTGATTGAACATCAACTATGGAGCTTTTAGCAAGATATCGAAATAAATCAATAAAATGACAACCCTCTCCGATAATACGACCCCCACCAACGTCCATATCATGTATCCAGTGATCGGCTGGAATTTCGCCCGCATTAACCGTCATAACCATCGATACTGGCTCAGATTTACATTTCAGCGCTTGAGCGAGAGGTTCGATCAACGGCGAGTAGCGCCGATTAAAACCAACCATCAATAAAGGCGGTTTATCTAAGGCTGTATATAATTGTGAGAGCTCTTCAAGCTCTGAACGATTAAGAGCTAAAGGTTTTTCTACGAAAATATGCTTGCCGGCCTCTAGGCCTCGCTTAATCCAGGCCGCATGGCTATTATGCCGCGTCGTGATAATTAATGCATTTATATCCTCATCGACGAGTAAGGAATCTGATGCAGTCGTCGCTTGCTCAATTCGATTCTTTCGACCCACATGCACACTGCTAACACCGGTAGCCGAGGAGATTGACTTAAGCCTTGCACTTGTTGCAGAAAACGCTGGAACTAACACACTTGAAGCGTAATTGCCCGCCCCAATAAAACCAAGGCAGGCTTTAGAATGAGCGGATGAAGTAAAAGCAGGTGGGGTTAGGTCTATCGTTCTTTCAGATATTTGATTCTCAGAACATGGATATTCCAGTAACACACCAAGGGGTTTACCCTCGCTGATAAGTTCGTAAGCCTTTGACGCCTCATCCAACTTAAAGCGGTGACTAATGAGGGGCTTCATGTCAATAAGTCCATCGGCCATCATGTCTAATATTGCTTCAAAGTTTCGTTGCTCAGTCCAGCGAACTAAGCCAAATGGATAGTCATTTCCGTCCTCTTCATAACTTGGATCATAACGGCCAGGACCATAGGAGCAAGATACTTGAAAGGATAATTCCTTCTCGTAAAAATCAGCGCGAGACATCTCCATACCCACTACACCAACCAAGACAATTCGCCCTCGCTGACGGCACATTGTCGCCGCTTGATGAATGGGCTCATTACTTTTAGTCGATGCAGTTATCAAAACGGCATCAACGCCACGACCACGACTATATTGATCAGCAATGACTAAAGGGTTTTGGCCTTCAGACAAATTAACAACCTCGACACCAAACTGCTCAGCAATAGCGACTTTTTCTGCATCAAAATCAATGCCTAAAACACGGCAACCTTGCGCTCGTAACAATTGAACAGCGACTAAACCGATCAGTCCTAACCCAGTTACAACAACCGTTTCGCCTAATGATGGCTTTATAAGGCGAATACCTTGCAAGGCAATGGCACCTATAACTGTAAAGGCTGCTGATTCGTCATCAACATTATCAGGAACTTTTGCACAAAGATTTTTAGGAACAGAAACATATTCCGCGTGCTTGCCATTTGACACCACTCGGTCACCTACTGAAAATCCCTCAACACAACTTTCTTCAACACAGCCTACATTGCAATAACCAAGAGGCAGAGGAGTGTCTAATTTAGTTTTTACAGCCTCTATCGTTGACATTACACCATCTGTCTTAACCTTCTCTATTACCTGCTTAACCTTATCAGGCTGGGAAAGGGCTTTATCAATCAAATTTGATTTTCCAAAATCAACTAACATACGCTCTGTGCCTGCTGAAACAAGTGATTTACTAGTTTTTAAGAGCAGATTGCCAGAAGAAGGCATTGGAACAGGCACATCAATAAGATTTGTTTCACCAGAATTAAGATTTTGAAGCACTTGTTTCATTAATAAATCCCACCAAAAATTGTTTTAAATATCATTAAGCCTTGAATAATAGATCTGAGATTGGCATTAACAAAGCCAACTCTGAAAACGAAAATCACATTAAGCTAAACCCCAAAGAACATAAAATTTAGTCAATTTTTAAAAATAGTCCTAAAATCTGATTTACTAACTATTCCTGAGCAAATTAATAATATTGGGTAAATTAAAGACAAAATTATCAATAATATTAAAAATGAAATAGAGGGAAATATAGCCCTAAAAATAAAAAATATCACCAATAACATAGAGCATAAGAATAGCAACTTATGAATAGGTCTGCTCAAAATGATTGCACTAATTGCCTGAGATTTGAGATTAACAATTACAATAATAAAAAAAATAAAGTAACCGACTAAAGTAGCTATTGCGGCACCATAAATACCATATTTTGGAATCCATAATATATTTAATAAAATATTTATAACAGATCCGACTGATACGCCAAAAGCTCTTGTTTTAGCCCGACCCGAAAAATCTAATATAGGATTTATGACGCCTAATAAAGATGACATCAAATAGAATAAAGATAGCAATAAAAAAATATCTTTTGCTTCTCTATATTTTTCGCCAAAGATAAGTGCCAACAACTCACCACCTTCCGTACAGCCGATAATAACTATCGGTATAGAAAAAATAAGCGCGAATAATACCCCTTTCTCAAGAAGGGAGAACCAATTCTGATCATGGTTCATTCGTGCCATATGAGGAGCTAATCCGTTACCAATAGCACGAGGAACGATAAGCAATCTTACATAAGTTAGAATGCTTATAGAGTATAGGCCTACAGCACTTGGATCTAGATAACTTCCTAAAAAAATTAAAGGCAATTGCAAAAAACCATAATCTGCCAAGAATATTAAGGATAGAGGAATCCCATAACTTACAATAGTCAAAGTTGATGGTTCATGAGGTGCGTCAGCATTTAATGATTTCTTAAATTCTAATATTAGCTTTGTTAATGCAAAAGGAATTGGAAGAGCTAATGCAATAATTTTTGCATATAGAACCGACTCAGCGGAAGAATATATATATGCTGCAGAAACTAATAATAATACAAGTAATAACGAAGTATAAGCACTCTGCTCTGCGGCAATTCCCAATCTACTTATGCCGTGACTAGCTTTTTCAATAAATAACCGAACAACTTCAATTAAAGCGATTGCATATATAATAAGAGTAAAATTCTTTAATTCCCCTTCTGGAAAAATAAAGTCAATAATAGGGGCATAGAAAATCAAATAAATTCCCGTGCATAAAACAACCCAAGGCAACAAAACACCTAGGCCTTTAGCTAATACACTATGCCGATATTCTCGATCATCAGATAAAGATAAAAAGCGAGCCATAGAGGCCTGAATCCCAATACTAAAAAATATTATTAGAAAAAATATAATAGCATTCACTAGAGAGAAAATGCCAAATTCTGAAACAGTTAACATTCTAGATAAAACAATAGTTATAATAAAAGATGACAAATTAAGAAATATTTTTTGCAAGAAAGATGCAATAGATGTTTTAACTATCTCATTAGGCATTTTAATCACTAGTTTAGAGATTGAAATTGCTCATACATTGCGCAATATTCATCCGCCAGTCTCACTGCATCGAAAGAGCTGAACACCCATTCGCGCGATATCTTTCCTCTATTCACAAGAGTATCTGTATCTGATAATAAAAATTCTATTTTTTCGGCAAAAGCTTCAGGTGTATTATCCGTTATCAATGCGCCGCCTCTCCCAATCTCTCTCCATATATCTACGCCAAATGAGGTTATAACTGGAGTTGCACAAGCCATCGCTTCAACTAACACAAACCCAAAGTTTTCCTGGTGAGTTGGCAAAACAAAAACATCTGCACAATTATATAAGGATAACTTTTCTTGACCTTTAACCATCCCAATAAAGTGCACACGATCTGAAAGATTACTAACCTCAATTAATTCTTCTAGTTTTTTTCTATAGCCTTTAGCTGTCAAATCATCTGGACCAGCTATCAAGATATTACAATAAACACCTTTATTTATGAGAATATTGGCAGCTTTGATGAGTGTATCGATACCTTTTTTCGGATGAATCCTACTTAAAAATAAAAGATTTGGAAATTTACTGCTGATTTGGATATATTTGTTTTTTGCTAAATTGGTGTCTGGAATGGTTTCAAATTCTGAAACATCAAATAGGCAGGGAATAATGTGGAAATTATTTTTTACTATATATTTCTCTCCCTGCTCACGCTCGCTTTCAGCTGTATAGTGAATACTAAAAGCATTTTCATAATGTTTTTTCCCAAACAATATCCAAAAAATATTCTTTTTAAGTTTTTTCTGACTCATTGACCATGAGTCTAATGACCCATGAGGAGTAACAATATATGGTATCTTTAATTTATTAGCTAACATTGAAAGCTGATAATTACTTAATACCCAAGGTATATGAAAATTAATGACCTTCCTTTCATCACTATCGAGTAACTGCTTTACTTTTTTAAGATTCCTAAAATTAATAAATCCTCCAGGAATATGAGCTTGCTTTAACTCTAAAATACTCGGACTAGAGTCTTTATTAGACCATTTGGCTGGCGCATCCTTAGCATCTTGTGTAATTAATGTGACTTTCAATCCTCTATCAGAAAGGACTTGACAAATATCAATAATGAAACGAACTACACCGCCATTTTCTAAACAGAGTTTAGGTATGTAATGAATACAATGAACATTTTTTTTCATAATTATTATCTTTAAAATTAATTCATTGAATAAAGAGAGTCTCAAGAACACTCTCAATATTTTTTGCTTGGGCTCTACAAGTGAAGTCAGAACTCAATAACTCTCTCCCTTTCAAACCCATTCTCTCACGCATGGGCAGGTCATTTGAAAGCATTCCAATCTCATCGCCAAGTGCTTCACTTTTAATTTCTGATACCAAAATTCCGGTTTCTCCATGTTGGATTATTTCAGATGGGCCACCAACATTGAATGCAATAACAGGCTTTTTCATCATCATAGCCTCCAGAACGACCAAGCCAAATGGCTCTGGTACTGAAGGCACAACAACGATATCCATACATGCCATTAACTCAGATACATTTTCTTGATGGCCTGTGATTGTTACATTATCCGAAATACCTTCAAGCTCAATATACTCGCATACATCCTGATAATATTGTTGATCATGAAATCCCCCAACAACTACATAGTGAATGTCATTATTATACTTTTTAGCATTCTTCATAGACTCTGCAAAGTAATGCTGACCTTTCCAAGGTCTAAAATGACCAACCATACCAACAATTATTGGTGTAGTGTCCTTTTTAAACCCCAATCTAGCCATTCCTCTAGACTCTGATAATTTATCATCAAAATCTTCTATAAGTATTCCATTATGCACCACGGCAATTTTACTCTCCTCACTGCCGTATTCTTTAAGGGAAAGTGCAGTTGCATGGCTGTTTGCAATGACCATATCAGACTGATAATTCACAAAATCAAACATGGAGCGCCAAAGGTGCATTGCCGGTCTTTGTGAAACTAGATTATGCTCATGATAAATCAACTTAAAATTAACAAAATATTTTGCTATTGAGAAATGAAAGCCACTGATTATTGAATGAACATAAACAACTTCAATATCATATCTTTTTATGCGAAAAGTCCCAATAATTGTATTAATAGGTATAAAGATAATGAAAATCAAGTAAGACATAATTTTATTTTTATTTTTTTGAGGTGACTTCGAATCATAATGAAATCTAATGGCATCTTTTGGAATCTCAGCAGCCAGCTGGCTATTATTAATGCTGGGAAAGGCAGCAAAAATATTATATTTTTCCTTATTTATTGACTTCATTAGATCTAAAAAAACACGCTGAGCACCGCCACCTTTCAGGTCGGGACAATACTCAACAAATAAAATATTTTTTTTGTGTTGATCCATTATAATATCTTCTAGTAAGCTAATTCTTTGTTATATTCCAGGATAAGTTTTCTAATTCGATCTCTCCAATCATTCATATAAATGTTGAATTTTTTGATTTGCCTATCAGTAAATGAAGATGATTTGACTGTCAAAACATTAGAACGAATTTCTTGTAGTAACTCTAAGCCATTTTGGGCTCTAAGTTTCGACCTATCATTCTCAATTAGTTTTTCTAATTGCTTTATCATAACTAAATCTGTTACCCCTTCAGATATTGCCTCCCATTGTAAGGTTGAAATAAAACCTTTTTCATTAGGGTAAACAGTAGAGTGTTGACGAAAAATCCCCTTTGGATTGTCCCACATAGAGAAATCATTGTACGGGGATAACGGACCCCGCGACTTATCTTCTCTTTCTTTATTATAACGAGCTATATGAGGCAAAATATAATATGCATGTGGAGAAACTCCATCTAACCCACTAGCCCATAACCAAAACCCCATAAACAAGCGATTCCTCATGGGATTCTCTACATGTGGATGCCAATAAGCAAGAAATTTTATATCATTCTCAGAGCCTAACATCGGTAAAGACTTAAAAAATTTTCTGTGCCCGTTACTTCCCATACTGATAGTTAAATAATCAAAGTCTTGATTTTCATTTATAATATTTTTCTCTATATTAGGTATATCATTCCAAAAAACAGCATTTATGGATTTAGCTCCGAGATTATGTAACCGAGAATTTAAAGCTAGCTGCTGCTTAACTTTCTCATTGCCGCCAGGCTCATCGTAGCCGTAAAAAATTGGTTCGAAACCTTTACTTTTAATTGTCTTGACTAAATCTTCTGTCAAAACTTTAACGCCTTCTTTTACAACAGGGCGCCCATAAATAATAGCTCGATCTAACCCTACAGCATTCAAAATATTCAACGCATCCTCAACATATGAAGGACGCCAATCCATGATAAAAACACCATTGAAACCTTTTTTTTCTATTTGATGAGCATGGGCGAAATAATTTTCTATCTGATACTCACCGTCTCCAATATTCTGTTGACCATTATTAAAAGAATTCTCTCTACCCACCTTCAAATCTAGCCCCAACTTTGTATAAATAAACAACTCATAAGCGTCCTTTAAACTATAGTCAAGTGATATGTCTTTAACATCTATTTTCAAAGCTATTTTTTTCAATGGCTCTCCACCATCAATATTTTCAATCAATAATTTGATCGTATATGTATCTGCTGGTATGTTATCTGGGACATTAACCTCGACTAGAAGGCGGCGGGTGTCATTCTTTTTAATAGAAGACTTTATAGATTCTAATCGAGAAATTTTGGGGGGTTGATAGTACCATTTCTCTTCATTTTTAACCCAACCATCTGAAAGGTCTACAACTAAATCATCTTTAATTAACAATTCTTGTGTTAGATACTGCTTGTCTTTTGAAATGGTCGTATTCCTACCAGATTGAAACCAGCTGCTCACTAAGCTAATTTCAGTGTTATCAGGTTTAAAATATTCTTCTTCAAATAAAAGATTTGCGGATATTTTATGATCTTTATTTATGGCCTCTATGATAAAGCTTGTATAAATAGTCTCACCCTTAAAAGCTTCAATTCGCACTTCTTCTTTTATTTGTTTAATGTACTCAGCTTCTGAAAATTCGGACAATTGAATCATCACGGGATTGAGAATAATTCGCTTTTTTAGATCAACGTTAAGATTCATTTCTTTTTGAAAATTAAAGAAAGCTGGAATCTGATAAAGCGAAATGCTAGCGTTCAAATTAGCTGAATAAAAAAAGAATATTATTATTAACCCTCTATTTATCACGGGCATCACAGGAAAGCTCGAATAGTCTCATGAATCGACATTGAGGAAATGTTACCGCCAAATCCACTATTAGTATTACTTACAAATGCTCCCGCTTGACTTTTTAGCTCAGGGTCATAGCCGTGCATTGCCTTACTAATTTCCTTACCAAAAAAGTTAGGGGCAAACTGTTTCGACTCATTCAACAAAAATATAATATCGCCATGCCTTCGATCCACAAGACCGTATTTTATTCGCTCCTCTTCAGTTAGAATATGGCCTACATGATTTACACTGCCAAATGCATCGATAATTTTTGTTCTTAGCTCTTCATTATTAATCCATACCCTATAAAATGTAGCATCAATTACGTAAACATAACTTTCATTGCCTGGTTGACCACAATACTGTGAAATATCAAAATCAACTGGCTCGAGAACAGGCGCCATTCCATGATCAGAGAAGAGGAAATACTTAGCCTGATCACCATGTATAGAGAGAAATTCCTGAATTAAATTGACAGTTGACTCTTCAATTAATGATATTTGATCTTCATACCTCTGGCAGGACATGCCGTAGTGATGCATTACACCATCTAATTCTGCGGTTGAAACGAACAATCTATTATTTTTTTCTTTGCGTAACTTTTCTAATGCCTTATCAAAAACTTTTTTATCATTGACACCTTCCTCGCTGTAGAGGACACGCTCGAAATTACCATCTGATAAAAACGTTGGCGCTTCAAAATTACGCTCATAAGCTGTCAACCCTGAACATTTTAACATTGGTAAAATACGATATGGTATGGCATATATTCTTTCACCACGCGCCAAAGTGATTAGCTTATGGATCACCCTATCGATAAAATGGCTAAAACTACTAAGTCTTTCCAAAATTGGTATTCCCAGATTTACCCACCAAACGCTTCTATTATCAGGATTATAGTTCCATTCACAGAAATATCCGACATCGTCTGGCTTCAACCCTGCAAACATTTCTGCCTTTACATTGATACTATAACCGACCCCGGGTATTGATTTTAAATGTGTATCTGCTTTTAAAGCATTTACAATGTTCACGGCACGGTCATAAGGCAAAGCATCTACAAAGATTACTAATATGGGTGTCTTCATCTATTCATTCTCCACTTTTTTTACCTGAAGATTGTTGCCACAGGTATTATTACTAAAACAGCAGACATAGTTGCTCCATACATAAATAATATATGCCGACTGTATTGATGCCGATATGCCCAAGCTACTGAGGCCCACATTACAAAATATGGAAGAAGGCCAGACTTATATCTTAAAACACCCATATAAAAAATACTTACTGAGGCCCAAGTAAATAAAGGGAGCCACTTGACTAGAAGCTCATCTGTGAACTTCATATTTACATTTGTAAACTTAAGAAATCCAAAAAATACCAGTGGCATTAAAAGAACCAAAGATAAGTTAATAAACGAATATACTTTGTGGCCATATTTCCTCCAATCTGTTGTAGGCCCAAAATTCGGGAGCGGTGCCATTGAGGTGAATATCATTGCGGCTGGTAATTTATAAATATCACCAGGGCCTGAAATCCTCATATAACGAGTAAAACCTGCTGCACCTTCTGAAGATAAATGTTCTTGCATCTGATTAAACTTATCAACAGTTCCAATAAAGTTAGTGCCGGCTTGCGAAGAAAGCAATGTATAAAATAACGGAACAGCAAAGACAACCATAATAGCCATTTTCAAATAATTTGAGCGTTTATGATTATTAAAAAAACGACCAAGCGCTGTATATCTAATAAAGCCCCACAAAATAGCCACGCCAATCAAAGGAAAACAATAGTCTTTTCTCAAGTGCCATAACAAATACATAAAAAAAATATAAAAAACTAAAACAAAAGGATTAAGGCCTCGCCTGAATTTACAGACCATGATGTATACCAATGAGATTGTGACCAATGTAACTAAAGGGTCTTTGACATGCGACGCCGACCAAAATATTAAATTTGGCAAAAAAGCCATAAATAAAGCCGATATCCTCGCTATCCTCATATCGAATATTTGTAGCATAATGTAATAAACAAGCAGCACGACTACGGACCCAAAAAAGGCATTTATTATCCGCATAGTCAAAGTATCAAAACCAAAATGATGATACATAAAGCCACCAAAATTAAAATAAGCGATATTCTTAAATCCACTTTCGTACTGCTTGTAACCCACCCTACCTCGATCGATATCTTTATCTATAGCTAGTGCTGTAAAGTTATACACACGATCATCTTCAATAATATAACCATCACTACCCATTGAGATTAGCGAAAAATATAGCGCAAAAGCCATCAGTACTCTAAGCAAAAAAGCAATAGAAAAAACTTTGAGCAAAAATGACCTACCAGCAACATTATTTGACATTACGTAAAGAAAACCTGCAGAAAATAAAACTACAGATGCAACAAGACTCAATAAAATATTTACTTCATCTACTCTTATAAACATAATCTTAAATAAACACAGAATTTATTGAAAGGTACGATTTTCTTAAACTTCGCCATTGTTCGACAGGGTCCTCGCCCGTGATTTGTACATTCATTATTAATTTTAATTTTTTATGGGAAGCATCAACCTCTTTTACGAAGACACCTGCGTTGCCATTCATATAAGCGGCTAAAGCCTTAATCATCGAAAAACAAAAACTAGCTTGCCTTCCCTTTCTCGGAAAGAATATATTTCTAAAAATATTTATATATCCAAAACTTTTAAAATTTCTCAGAATTAAATACGCCTCCTTAACACGCCTTCGGGGATTATATTCCCAGAAAATTTTTCGACTTGCATTTGGGCTATCGATATTTACATCTATACCGATATTGTTCCTAGCTTTACAATATGCTAAAGCTCCATCATACAGTTCAACGTATTGATTCAATAACTCGACATCCTTTCTCAAAGGAGCAACTCGGCTTCTCATTGCATCACAATTCATTAAAAATAATAATTGAGACTCATCAAAAAAATCAAAAAGCTTTAACTGATTTTTTTTTGCCTCCCATACTTCTAAGCGCTCTTTAAATCCAGATAATAATTGTTCAGCTTCATATGGAAACAACCAAGTTGTCGAATCAAGTGCATTTTTTGAAATCGACATGCATAGTTCAGAAGATATCCCCTCTCCTCTAAAGACACTTTCTGGTATATCAGCAATAACCGCCTTCATTCTATGCAATAAAATATCATTTAATTCGCTAAAATTTATGTTTTTGATTGTCACCTCAGGCAGCACCGAAACAACCGATTCGCTACCAAGATCAATTCCTTTATTTTTACTATCGAAAATAAAAATTTTTTTATCTGCTTTTTTTATCCCTGACCAAGTATTAATAACATAATCCACCTTAAACCTTATGCCAAAACTTAATGAGTTATTTAACTTATTTATTTCATCATGGAATTTTTTTTTAAATTTCAGATCCGATCTATCAACAACAACAATAAATTCAACATCGCTGTAAAATACTGGCGCATCAATATTTCCGCTCCAACAAAACTCTCCTCTAGCTGAACTTCCTACTAACAATATGCCTAATTTTTTTGAGCAGAAAACAGATTTGCATATCGTTATAAAGTCGTTAACCACCCTATCAAACACTAATGGATAGGAAAACTTTTCAGCAATAGTTTCCATTTTATTTCCCATCTTTAATTAGAGTATAAATTTTATCTTTTACATTGATAATGCTTTTTTCTAAGTCTTCTTCAGACTCTCCCTCCAGAACAATATCGGCGTACTTTTTTTTTGGTTCAATATACTGCTTATACATAGGCCTAACATCTCTAGAATATTGATCAATCACAGATCTTAATGGCCTGCCTCTACACTCAATATCCCTTTCTATTCTTCTCATAAGGCGAACATCACTATCAACATCTATAAATATTTTCAAATCTAAGATATTTCTGATAACTTCATTTTCGAACAAAAACAAACCTTCAACGATTATTATCCGAGCTGGAAATAATTTTTTCGTTTTTTTTAATCTACAATGACTATTAAAACAATAAATTGGCAAATTAATTGTCTGATTTTTTTTTAATTTCTCTAAGTCTATATGTAATCTATTTAAATCAATAGCTTGAGGTTGATCAAAATTTTTTCTCGCTATTTCTTCTTTATTCAGATGCGAACTATCAAAGTAGTAGTTGTCTTGTGACACTAAAGTAACCTCTTCATTAAGATTTCTCTTTAGTTCCAGACTAAACCTTGTTTTTCCGGAAGCAGATCCTCCACAAACACCTATTAAGAAATTATTTATCATCTTTTTTCCCTAAATGCATTTCTCTTGGTCAAGTATAAGTACTCTTTATCTAATAATACCCCTAGTATCAATGACTAACTTCTCTCTTAAATCAGACGCCTTGCATCGATTGAAAATTTTATGATCAACTAAAAGAAGAATTATGTCAGCCTGTTCTATAACATCATCAAGCTCGTAGAGATCAAATTCACAATGATCATCTAGATTCGGCTCACAAACTATCAATCTTCCAATTTCTTTTCTTTGAATCTCTTTAGCAATATTGTAGGCTGGCGATTCTCTTAAATCGTCCACATCAGCTTTAAAAGCCAATCCTAAACAAGCAATAATTGGATCTTTGAATTTATTTGCACAGTGCACAACTCGATTTATTACCCATTCAGGCTTAGCATCATTTACTTCACGAGCTGTTCGAATTAACTTAGAAACTTCAGGTGAACGATCGACAATAAACCATGGGTCAACGGCAATACAGTGCCCACCTACTCCTGGGCCAGGATTCAATATATTGACACGAGGGTGGCGATTGGCCAATTCAATCACCTCCCATGTATCAATATTTTCAGTTTCACAAATCATTGAGAGCTCATTCGCAAATGCAATCTGCACATCACGCGATGAATTTTCAGTCAACTTCACCATTTCGGCGGTTTTTGCTGTTGTAGCTAGAACAGCCCCCCGAACGAAGCGTTCGTAAAAATTAACTGTTACTTTTGTTGATTCCTCATTAATACCACCAACAACACGATCATTCTCAACTAATTCAATTAATATCCTGCCCGGCAACACTCTCTCAGGGCAATGCGACACAAAGACATTCTCACCAATGGCATGCCCTGCTTGCTTTAATATTTTAGCAACCACCTCATCCGTTGTACCGACAGGGCTTGTAGATTCAAGTATGACCAAATCACCTGCCTTAATATAGGGTGAGATTTTTTTTGTCGCCGAGTCGATATAAGATAGGTCAGGCTTTTTACCTGATATATGATCAGGGCCGCCGTCTTTAAATGGTGTAGGTACCGCGATAATAAAAACATCGGCCTCACAAGGCTCAAGGCTAGCCGATAGATTTCCAGAGTGAACGGCTGATTTAACCAAAATATCTAAATCAGGTTCAACAATATGAATTTCACCTTGATTAATCGTGTTAACGACTTTTTGGGAGATATCAACACCGACTACTTCAAAGCCCTTTGTGGCAAGTAATGAAGCCGTAGGTAATCCAATATAACCTAAACCAATTACACAAACTTTTTGGTATTCGCTTGCACTTTTCATCCAACACTTTCCTTTTTTGTATAATATGTATTATAACAATTAACAAATTTTCTACGCCAATCCCAATCGGTATAGAGCGCTAATACCCTGCGCCGATCACTACCACATAAAAACTACTTCGCTTGATTAATCTTAAATCAAATTTATAGGACTAGATCATCACTGCTTAACAGGCCACCTTCTTTTTCATTATTATTGTCTACACATTCTTGATCTAACACTGTCTCTAAATCGATACCCACGGCATTAATCACTTTCTCTCTAATCAAAGATAACTGCTGCTCATTATTCTTGAAACGATTAACACCACCAATAGTTCGACCGCGCACCACTTCAAGCGCCGTCTCGTAATTGACAACTTTAAGATCTACCGCATAGGCATGGACTAAAGCAAAATCAGAAAGGGTATTAATTAAGCGTGGCACACCTCCGCTAAAATAAAAAATAACTGCCATCGCTACAGAGTCAAAAATGTGATTGGCTTGGTCTTCTAAACCTTCAATACTGGCGGTAACCAAACGATGACGAATATAATTAGCGGTGTCTTGCCAACTCAAAGGCTCAATATGATATTCGACGGAAACACGCTGAGCCATTTGAGCTAGTTCAGGCGCCTGCAATAAATCCCTCAACTCGGGTTGACCAACTAAAATAATTTGTAAAAACTGCTCGCCATCGGCATTAATGTTGGTATAGAGTCGCAACTCTTCGAGCGTTTCTTTTTCCATGTTTTGCGCTTCGTCAACAATGAGCACAGCACGTTTTCCTTTAGCCCATTCAGAGATTAAGTACTCTTGCACATCACGAAACAATGTCACTTTATCTTTGCCTTCATGCGGAAGATCAAAAGCCAAGGCGATCCATTGCGTAAGATCACCCAAAGAAGCATGAGTATTATTAATTAATCCAATTGCCAACTGGCTTTGATCAATATCGGCAAGCAGATATCGAATTAAAGTAGTTTTCCCGCTGCCTACTTCGCCGGTAATAACGGTTAAACCACTTTGCTCATGTAAGCCATATTCAAGCAGACTGTAGGCCACTTTATGCTTGGCTGAAAAGTGTATAAATTCTGGATCGGGACTGAGGCTAAAAGGCTTAGCTTTTAAGGAAAAGTGCTGCTCATACATAACTCATTGCACCTCCAATGTTAAGGATATCTGACTTTATTCAATACAGAACCAATGATATTAGCGCCTTCAAGAAGCTGATAAGCCCTTTCTAGATCGTCTTTATTAGTGCCACCCTCTTCAACCACCATCAATGTCGCATCACACGTAGGAGCAAATACTAAGGCATCATCATGACTAAGCACGGCAGGCAAATCAAAAATAATAAGTCGTGAAGGGTAGCGGGCAATTAGCTCCTCTATCACAACTTTCATTTCAGGTGAGGTTAAGATCTCAGACGAGGCGTTATCCTGAACGGTACCCGGTAATAAAACTAATCGCTCAAAGCCTGGGTGAATCAAAATATCCTCTAATGGCCGTTCATTGTTAACATAATCCACAAGGCCATATTCAACGTCGTCAATTCCTAAACAGGTGGCAACATTAGGTTGACGTAAATCCATATCAACCAATAATACGGTTTGATTCACCTCCATAGAGAGACTAATCGCAAGATTCATTGCTGTTAGCGTTCTGCCAGCACCGGCATTAGGACTAGTGATCGCTAATGTTTGCCAGCTATTCTCGCGCATTTTATTTAATATTTGGCCGCGTAACTGTCGATAAGGCTCTGAACGCTTATCATGCGTAAAACCAGCAACAATGCGTAAATCCTTCAAGGTTCCTGCATCAATATTGACACTGCGTGTTTGTGAGTATTTGACTCTAACCGAGCGTTTTTCTTGTTGAGCGTCAACTAATAAATCTTCTTGCTTAACAACACCATCCTTACTAACCGTTTCAGATGCATGCTCGCCTTTGTCATCTTGCACAGGATCATCGGTTTTACCATCAACGCCTTGAACTCCCTGACGCTCACGCTTCGCTTTTTCTATCGCTTCTTGGATTCGTTCCATTTTGGTCTCACACCATTAAATTCATTAAACTGACTGAACAATTGTTACATGCCCAACTTTCTCAATAAAATATACCAAGTCACATCTAAAGGTTTTATAAAAAAATGAAATAACAGCAGAATAACAATACCTGCTAGTATTAAGCCTAAAACGATATAAAGCCGCTTCCTATTATGCTTCGACTGCTCTTCTTGAGTCTCTAAATAACTAATAACCGCAAGTGGAGCATTGCCAGTCAGACCAACTAGGTCGGTACGACTATAGACACAATTACTTAGTGCCTCTAATAAAATAACGACACCAACGCCAACACCCACCCCCATAATGAAACCAATTAATACTAACGCTGTGCGGTTAGGGCTTACCGGATCGACAGGTAATTCTGGGGGCTGTATTAATGTAAAACGCTCACCCTTTCGCTCTGACTCTAAATTTTTCGCTAATTCGGCGGACATCATTTTCGAACGGATTTCTTGATATTTCATGTAGGTATTTTGGTAATCACGTACCAACGTTTGATAATCTTGTTCGATCTGCGGCCCTCGTGACAGATAGCCTTCATAGCGCTCTATTTTTGCATTTAATGATTCAATTTTCTGAGTATTAGCGCGAATATCTTCATTGGTACTGTCTAATTGTGTCTTCACGAACAAATAAGCAGGGTTATCTGCCCTGGGCGCCTCATAACTTCTTTCCATCCCTTTAATAGAGTCAGCTAACTGCTTAACTATTCGCTCAGCTTTAATGATTTGCGGATGATCTTGAGTATATTTCGCCTGCAAGGCCGATAGTTTATCTTGCTGTTGCTGTAGCTGTTTTGCAGTATCGTTATAAGCATCATGACTACTTGAGACTTGCAACAACGTCGCCTCTTCTCTTTTTAAACGGAGCAACACTGGATGGTCTTCATGATAAATCGACTTGAGCTGACGCAACTGACTTTGCACCGCTCTTAATCGATCAGCATCACCCAATATCACACTACCATCAGCTAAGGTAGTAGGTGCCGAAGGGCTGATTTGGGTTAACTCGCCCTCCAATCTTATTTTACGTTTTTTCAACTCTTTTAATTGAAAATCTAAATCGTTAATCTGTAACTCAGTGCGATCAACAATACTGATATTAAATTGATTTTGTTCTGGTAGCGCTCCTTCATTTTGCTCTTTAAAGTCAGCAATTTTTTGATCCAGATTAGCGAGCTCTCTAGAGAGCATTTCTGTTTCTGCCGTTAAGAAATCAGCCGTACTTTGCGTTTGCTCCGTTCTCTCTTTCAAGTTTTCATTTAAATAAAGCGTGGTGATTTCATTCGTCACTTTTTGCACTTTACTAGGAGAATCACCATCAAAAGCCAAACTAAAGGCGATAATTGCCTCCGAAGGCCGTCCACTGCGAGGATCAACCACTTCAGCACTGATCGGTTTTATGGAAACGGCATCACGAAACTCTTCGGCAATCTCGGTTCGCGTCATCCGATCAAACTCACGCTTGCTGTATAATTCAAACTCTTCCGCCACATTCATAATATTGCTAATGGTCATGATGCGTTGCTTAATTTCTTCGATACGCTGCTGGGCATAACTCGTGATAGTGGTCTGCACGAGTTCAGCGGGGATATCTTGTTGCTCTATTAAGATAATTGCTTGAGAGCGATAAGTCGGCGGCCATAAAAAGGCTAGCAAAGTAAAAATGATAACCACGATTAACCAAGTAATCGCCAATACGCGCTTACGCCGCCGAAGCATATTAAAATAGTCTTTTAATGATTTTGAAGGCTCTTCAAAATCCATATATTCTAACTTTTCAGACATAAATCAACTTCTTATTGCGTTTACAAAAGCTCAATTAAATAGCATTAAAAATTCTAGAAGCAATCAGGACGCGCGCCTAAAACTTTTCTATTCGTTGATCTACTCAATTCACTTACGCCGCTCAGATAAGCCGAATTAAGGTACTACCACAACATCGCCGCTATTAAGTAAAATATTCGACGATAAATCTTTCCCTGATCGCACTTTACCGTATTCAAATTCTATGGCCTGTTGCACGCCGCGAACGTCACGACGTAATACGAGAATTTTATTTTCAGAAGCAAAACTATTCAGGCCTCGTGCCATGGCAATTGCCTGCGTAACATCAAAGTTACCAGTCAATGGATAGGCACCTGGCGCATTGACTTTACCCAGAACAAATACCTGACTGCCGCTAGTGGCTAAAATAGTAATAACGACTGTAGGCTCGTCTTTTAGATACCGCGATAGACTTTCGGATAGGTTTTTTTGCAATTGGTCAATGGTTTGACCACCGGCTTTTATTTCACCAACTACAGGCGCACTAATAAACCCGTCAGGTCTTACCAATAATTGCTCAGCACTAAAAGATGGGTCATTCCAAACCGTTATAGACAGCACATCACCGGCATTAATCTGGTAGTAAGACGGTGATTCTTCAGACAGAAGTTTTGTTTCTTCTAAAATTGATGCATTTTCATCAGCGAAGGCGTTAAAAGATATAAATATCAATATAATTAATAATATAGAGCTCATCAAGCCTGGCAAGATTTCGGTCTTTGCAACCTCGTATTGTGTTTGAAAATATTGTCTAACCATTAGAGACCTCGTAAACCCTGTTTTAAGATCGCAAATTGAATATCGATACTATTCTGGTAGCCTATCCTTTTGGCCTATTAAACTGCGCCTTCAAAGACACAATCCCTATTTAGCTTAGTTGAGATATTCTGTTTGTCATTGAAATTACTGAATTTTTTCAACGATTGGTATTAATCCATTGAAAGAAGTCGCCTATTAAAGACGCTAAAATATAGGAAGTATTAAAAAATAGCCATGTAAAGAGCAGACATTTACATATCTTTGCAAAAAGCGGATAGGGCAAATATTAGACAGCCACTTCGCATTGAAGTCGCTCAAAGGTAGTTTGTAAAATTAGAGCATCGCTGCTGGCGCGATGCCGCTTAAGGTCCATTTCTTTGATAACTTGATTTTTAGTCGTATGCCATTGCGACATCTGCTCCTGACTGATGAGAGAAGCCACCGAATCAATTGTAAACCGCTGATGAATATTAGCTGTTTCATAAAGTAAAGCTAACCAACAGGAATCATTACCCCAGGCATCGGTATATACCGTCTCACCATCCAACCATTCGTTGACTAACATGGCAACCTTTAACGGCGACTTACCATTAACGAGCAAAATATCGCGGGTGATGCCATGCAGTGACTCCGCCTCCTCATTCCAGTGCAGCCAATCATCTTCAGGGCGAATAAGCGTGCAATGCATCTGCCCACTGGTCATCGCCAACCCTACTTCAATAGGGTAGCTCCCAGCACCAAAACCAGAAGCCTCAACATCAATAAAATTATACATAACGGCTACGACTTCCTAACATTCAAATATTCATTAAAATCATTATCATAATAGTGTAGTCAAGATTTTTATAAATGCCGACCACAGCAACAGCCGATTGATCAATTTACACCTCTAACTGTCCTGAGGGTCCATATCGTCAAGCAGGGATTGAATAAGAATTAATCGCTCAAAAGGAAGTTCCAGCGATAATAATCGATAACGAATTTCAGTAGAAAAGGGCAATAAATAGGACAAATAAAAGCCAAGATTAGCCGCATCTAAAAACCATTCATCAATAGAGCGACTTGGATAACCTAAAGTTTCTACATAGGGGTGCTTGAATAAGGAATCTAACACGTACACTAAATCTTCAAATTCTGGTGGAACTGCCAACACCGGCTCATCGACCACTTCCTCAACATCGGCACAAATTAAATGATTATCTGTTGAGGATGCACTACGTACATAAATTTTATGGGCACCTTCGCAAACAATACCTAGTAAACCATTAGGCTGCTCATTAAAATCAACAATTTTTACCGCCGTACCAATAGGCTCGAATACGGGTGAATCATTTTGCGGCTGATTTGAGGATAAAGTCACTATACCAAAAGATCGGTTAGTTGACAGGCTCAATTTAACTAAGTCGAGGTAACGCGGCTCAAAGATCTGCAGCGGAAGCCGGCAACCTGGAAAGGCCACTAACGGCAATGGAAATAGCGGATAATCATTTAACACAAAAGCTTCTCTTTATCCTCTAAAAAAAACAGATGGCTAGGTAACACTTTAATCATAATTCGCTAGCCAAGCAACTTACGGTAAGGTGTATCGCTCTAAATCAGTAAGCCAACGTAACGCATGCACTGGACCATTAGCGCACATCTCTAACTGAGGCTTAAAACTCTCACAGACAGACGGTCTCGATGGTAAACCGAACAACCGGCAAGCATTCGCTTCATCTAATTGCACGCACCTAGTTCCTGCAGATTTTCCCTCAGGCATACCAGGAATTGGCGTGCTAATCGCTGGCGCAATGCAACAAGCACCACAACCCTCAAGACATTCCTGAACCATACCATGTGACCTACAAACGTAGACTTGTTTTACCGATTGGCTGAAACAGTAAAAGCAAACGGGGTAACAATAATAATGAACCTAGTAATGCTGATAGCATCGCTAGACCCGTTAATAAACCAAAATAAATACTCGGCTTAAAGTTCGACAAGGTTAAAATAGAAAAACCAAAAATAATCGTAATCGAAGTGTAATACATTGCTCGACCAATACTGGCATGAGAGCGATGCATGCTCGCAATATAATCTTGGTCTATAGCAAACTCCCGCCTATAGCGGTGTATATAATGAATGGTATTATCTACCCCAATACCAATACTAATAGCCGCAATAGTAATGGTCATCATATCTAAAGGTATGCCGGCTATACCCATACCACCTAGCACAAATAACGCCGCCATTAGGTTAGGCGTAATACCGATTAAAGCCAGGCTTAATGACTGAAACAAGACGATTAACATGGCTGTTATCGCGATAAAAACTAAACCTAAGGTAAGAATCTGAGAGGTAAATAAGCTTTGCAGCATATTGTTATAAAGCACTAGCATGCCGGTTAAACGATAGTCATCTCTACTGTAGCCTGACTGACTCATAAAATGATCGATACCTGTTAGCAACTCTGCTCGATTAAGCGATCGACTGGTCTCTTTCACACGAATCGTGATACGTGCCTGATTAGACCCCTCATGTAAATAGGGCGATACAACCACATCCTTAATGGCAGCCGGCAAAGATCTATACGCTAAAGCCAGCTCAATATCATTTAGATTTCCACCAAGCAGATCTCTTGCAACACGATAGACTGTTGCCAACGACAATACCTTGCCGGTTTCAGTTAATTTATCAATATGATTATGAATAGCTTCAATTTTATTTAAGCCGGCTGAAGTAAACCAATAATTCTGGTTGGGGGTAGAATCTGACTCATCGAAATCATCAAAGTCGTCAAATTCTTCCTCGCTATTATTGACACTTTCATCGGCACTCACTGTTGGTGCAAATAATATCAGCTCTAATGGTATCGTACCGCCCAGATCGCTATCAATTAACTCCATCCCTTGATAAATCTCTGTCGACTCATCAAAATAATCAATAAATCGATTTTCTACCTTGAGTTGCGAAAGACCGAATAGCGCAAGCGCAAATAGGGTGGCAGAAAACCATAAAATAACCTGACCATGATACTCCGCAAAACGTGCAAATGATAAGGTCAGTATGGAAGTTTCGTCCGCTCTAGATTTTTTATCAACCACCGGCGCTGGGCCTAAACTCATACCGAGCGGCACCACAATAAAGGTAGTCATTAAGGCCACCACGACACCTACTGTCATCATCCAACCAAAATCCATCACTGGACGAATACCGCTAATTACCAACGACATAAACGCCACAATAGTAGTTAATGCTGTATAAAGGCAAGGACGTAACATTTGACTAACTGTTGCAATTGTCAGTTGCTGCTGATCTGCCTTCTCATCAAGCATTTGCAGCTCAAGGTAACGAACCACCAAATGCACGCCAATCGCCAGGGTAATAATTAACAACAAGGCAATAAAATTAGAAGAAATAACGGTCATTCGCCAATCGAGAAAGCCTAACAAACCCAGCATAAATATATTCGTTAAGATACAACTGAGTAACGGCAATATCACCCAGCGAAAGGATCTGAAAATAACGGTTAGCAACAAAACAATAAAAGCGATAATACCTATACCAAAAGTCTGCAAATCACTTTTAACAAATGAAACCATATCGTTGGCTATCATTGGCAAACCACCAAGATAGATAGCTTTCGCCTGCGGGCGATGCAAATCAAGTATTGCACGCACTTCCGTCACTTGTCGCTGCTGTCGAACGGCCGCTGCGGTTGCATACGCTTTAAACTCGGCTTCGGCGTCAAGCAGTTTTGCTTGTTGATCAACACTTAATGGCATCAGTTGTTGTTGCTGACGTAAACTATCGCGTCGATCCATTAGTTCAACATAGGTGACATCACGCGTTAGGTTCACCTGAATCGCCGTTGTATCCATATCTTTGCTAGTCAACAGCTGGGAATAAATAGGACTGTCTAACAGCTCTTTTTCAGCTAACACTTTATCGACCGTATCATTGCGCAAGGTTTTCAATGGCGAACCTAAATCACTCATCCTTAATTTAGGTGAATATAACAATGGCACATCTAATACAGACATTACCGATGACACACCGTTAACACTGCCAAGGTCGTCAACCAATGCGGCTAATGCTGACAGTGACTGCTGGCTTAACAAGCCTTGTTGCGGTTGATAAGCAATGACAAAGAAATCTTCAGCCGCATAACGCTTACCTATCTCTCGAAAGAAAGCGAGATCCTCATCGCCCTCAAGTACTAAGGCATCAGCCGAGGCATCAACCTTATAATTTTGAGCAAAAAAAGCTGCAACAAGACTCAATAAAATCAGAAAGGCTACTGTTACTTTAGGTCTAGCTAATACGATAGCCTGATAAAAATGCATAAACCGGGGCGCTGTTATTGAATTTATCGATTCAGACAAAACTAACTCCTGATATTACTAAATACTATCCATCACAAAAATAAGCTTATGCCTGAAGCGCCAATTGCCGTTAGACATTTTTATCGGCACCCCAGCGCTGCATTAGTTGATGTTCTACAGCCACGTGATCAAGGATTCTGGCCACAACAAAATCAATTAAATCAGAGATACTGTCGGGCTGATGATAGAAGCCTGGCGAAGCCGGCATAATCACTACACCTAAACGCCCTAATGACAACTGATGTTCAAGATGAATCACAGAAAGTGGCATTTCACGGTGCACTAAAATTAATTTCTTTTGCTCTTTGAGTATCACATCAGCGGCTCGCTCAATTAAGTTATCACTAGCACCTGTTGCAATAGCTGATAGAGTTCCCGAGCTACAAGGACAGACAATCATCGCTTCGGGCGCATTCGAGCCCGAGGCTACCGACGCCGCCCATTGCTTCTCGCCATATAAATGCAAACGAGTGGTGTCACATTGAAATTTTTTGGCCAAATAATCAAGTATAGCTTTATTTTCATTAGGTAGTTCTATCGACATCTCTAAAGCGCAAACTTGTCTGGCCGCAGCAGAGATCAACAAGTGCACCTCACAGCCTTGATCAAGTAATACCTGTAGCAGACGAAAACCGTATTGGGCACCAGAGGCACCCGTAATAGCCAAAGTGATTTTTTTCATCTTGATATTCTCATTATAAAAGCGATATGGGCCGCCATTAAATAACCGTTTTCTCAGTCAGCCCAAAGCCGATTAACTTTTTTGAATCAAGGCATTTATCAACAGTGAATGAATGCCACTAAAAGAACCATTACTCATGATCACAACATGGTCACCCTTGTGCAACTGCATCAATAAAGCATCAACAATATCAGCAACGGAATGCATTACGCTGGCCTGTTCTCTGCCAGCAAAAAGAGCTTTTAAGTTATCAGCATGATTTTCTATCTCACTGTACCAAACTAGCACATTAGCTTCATCTGTAGCGGCCAATAACTTTTGATCATGATGACCCATACGCATGGTATTGGACCGCGGCTCAATGACTGCAATGATTCGAGCGCCACCCACTTTGGCTCGCAAGCCCTCCAAAGTCAGTTGAATCGCACTGGGATGATGCGCAAAATCATCGTAAACCGTTACCCCATCGATACAGGCAATTTCTTCCATACGACGTTTAACACTGGTAAAATTCGATAATGCCACCGAAGCGGTTGCGACACTGACCCCTACGTGATTGGCAGCCGCAATTGCCGCCAAGGCATTTGCCTGATTATGACGCCCTGACAGCGTCCAATCGATACGCCCTTGCTGATCTTCATTCAACTCGCTCTCTGACGGCCGGTAACAGACAGAAAAAGTGGATAAATCATCACTCATACCGCTTATTTGCCATACACCTTTTTCGGAAGATAAATACTCTATTGGACTCCAGCAACCTTGCTCGATCACCTGTTCTAAGGCAGTGTCTGCAGGCATGAGTATTTTACCCCCTGCAGGCACTGTTCGCACCAAATGGTGAAACTGCGTTTGAATTGCCGCAAGGTCAGAAAAAATATCTGCATGATCAAACTCGAGGTTATTCAACACCAATGTTCTTGGATGATAATGAACAAACTTACTCCGCTTATCAAAAAAAGCAGTATCATATTCATCCGCTTCTATTACAAAATAAGGCGACGTCCCTAATTGTGCAGAGCGTTCAAAATTGCAGGGCACACCACCAATTAAATAGCCAGGCGCCAAACCTGCTTCTGACAAAATCCAAGCTAGCATACTAGCGGTGGTCGTTTTACCATGGGTGCCGGCAACAGCTAATACCCAACGATCCTTCAATACCTGCTCAGACAACCACTGCGGCCCTGATTGATAAACTAAATTATGCTCTAACACATACTCAACCGAAGGGTTACCTCGAGATAATGCATTGCCAATCACAACAATATCAGGCGTCATGTTGACTAAATGCTCGGCATCATAACCTTCATGCAAGATGATATCTGCCGCTTGCAACTGATCACTCATGGGTGGGTAGACCTGCTGATCAGCGCCTGACACTTGATGACCCGCTTCGCGCGCTAACAAGGCCAAACTGCCCATAAATGACCCACAAATACCTAAAATATGAATATGCATCGAGATTATGCTTCCAATAAATTGCTTAGCACGATTAAGCAAAGTAATAGCCTTTATAGCTCACCACTTAAACTGCCTCTGTTCCGCTATTATTACAGGAATCAGTTAAACTATTACAAGCCTTTTAAGCGGACAGATAATGTAAGATTTTACGTTAATGTCAGTCTAAAATGGTATCTTTATTATCTAGCTCACAGCACAGCACTCAATATGCCAAAAAAGAATGCTTTTTACGCTCAATCCGGCGGTGTTACCGCAGTCATCAATGCATCCGCTTGCGGCGTTATCCAAGCTGCCAAAGTAGAGCCTAAGATCGCCAAGGTCTTTGCCGGTCATAATGGCATAATTGGCGCGCTTAACGAAGAGTTAATCGATACCAGTAAAGAAACGGCCTGCACCATTAATCAGCTATTGCATACGCCTAGCGGAGCATTTGGCTCTTGCCGCTATAAACTGAAAAGCCTTGCTGATAATCGTGCAGAATACGAACGAATGATTGACGTTTTTCAAGCCCACAATATTGGCTATTTTTTTTATAACGGTGGCGGCGACTCTCAAGACACAACTTATAAACTGTCAGAATACTGCAAACAAGTTGGCTATCCACTGCAGTGTATTGGCATACCTAAAACTATTGATAACGATCTACCATTCACCGATAACTGCCCAGGGTTTGGCTCGGTAGCCAAATATGTCGCCATCTCAACCAAAGAAGCCGCTTTAGATGTCGCATCCATGAGCGCCTCCTCGACTAAAATATTTATCCTAGAGGTGATGGGCAGAAACGCCGGCTGGATTGCCGCATCGGCAGGCCTAGCGGCAGAGCAAGAAGGCGATGCACCACACATGATTTTATTTCCTGAAATTACTTTTAACCGAGAGAAATTTCTTACTCAAGTCAACCGCACCGTTAAGAAATACGGCTACTGCGTTATTGTTGCCTCCGAAGGCACCCAAGATCAATCGGGGCAATACTTATCAGGCAGCAGTACAAAAGATGCTTTTGGCCACCTGCAACTCGGCGGCGTAGCGCCCAACTTGGCTGAAATGATCAAGCGCAAATTTGGCTATAAGTATCACTGGGCAATGGCTGATTACCTGCAGCGCTCTGCTCGTCATATCGCATCAAAAACCGATGTCGATCAAGCCTATGCATTGGGCGAAGCCGCCGTAGCATTAGCAGTCGATGGCAAGACCGGAGTAATGCCAACCATTGTCCGTGGCAAGGGCAAAAAATACAGCTGGTCAATTGGCGAGGCCTCATTATCAACGGTAGCCAATGTTGAAAAAAAACTGCCTCGTGATTTTATCAGCCGCGATGGCTGGCACATCACCGATAGAGCAAGAGAGTATTTATCACCCTTAATCCGAGGTGAAGATTACCCACCGTATAAACGTGGGCTGCCAGTATATGCCCGCCTTAAAAAAGTAATGACGACCAAAAAACTCGGTAAATATAGACAAGATTGAGCTTAATAAAGGCTTTTCAACACTGTAATTTGGCTAATCACATGGCTCTCTGGTATTATCCGCGCCCATCGGCAACCTTAGGCATCAAAAATAGCCAAATCTAACACTAAAATTATCCATCTGACGAGTAAAGGTAATCAATTTTATGAGTATTAACGATATCCCTGCAGGTAAAAATATTCCTGATGAAATCAACGTTATTATTGAAATTCCGGCTAACAGCGACCCAGTAAAGTATGAAGTTGATAAGGACACTGGCGCACTTATGGTCGACCGATTCATGGCAACCGCTATGTTTTATCCTTGCAACTACGGTTATATTCCTAATACTTTATCAGAGGATGGCGACCCACTCGATGTATTAGTTCCAACGCCTTACCCGTTAATCAACGGTGCTGTCATTAAATGCCGTCCTGTCGGCGTACTGAAAATGGAAGATGAATCAGGTGTCGACGCCAAGCTCATCGCCGTTCCGGTTGATAAGCTGTCTGTGATTTATCGAGAAGTACAAGAAGCAACCGATCTGCCCGCTCTACTATTGCAGCAGATTGAACATTTCTTTGAACACTACAAAGATCTCGAAAAAGGCAAGTGGGTAAAAGTCCAAGGTTGGGCTGACGCCGCTGAAGCAAAAGCAGAAATTGTTAAATCGGTAGCCGCAGTTAAATAATTTTCCTCTGCAGTGCAGATAAAATACCGGCCTCGGCCGGTATTTATCCTTGAGAAACACAAACCATAACGCGATCACGTTAGAATCGAAGTATGAAGAAATAGTTAGTAACTAATATCTTGGTCCATCGATAAAGACGGTGTTTTATCAGACAGTCGACCCACAATCTTAGCCGGAACGCCAGCAACGGTTACATGTGCTGGAACAGTATTTAATACAACGCTGCCCGCCCCCACTTTAGACCCCTTACCTACACTAATACTACCTAGTACTTTAGCGCCAGCACTGATCATAACATCATCGCCTATAGTAGGATGACGCTTACCAACGTTATTACCTGACCCGCCTAAGGTCACACCATGAAGCAATGAAACATTATTTCCGACCTTAGCCGTCTCACCAATCACCAGACCCGTTGCATGATCCACCATTAGCCCACTGCCTAATTGCGCCGCAGGGTGTATATCACAGCAACACAAAAGACTGACCTTATGTTGAATATAACGAGCTAATGAGCGCCTATCACTATGCCATAAAGCATGCGCTAGACGTTGTGCCTGAATGGCTAAAAAGCCTTTGAAAAATAAAAACGGTCGGCAATAATTATCACAGGCAGGGTCGCGCTGGTAATACGCCTCCATATCTTGCAATGCCGATTCAATAATATCGGAATGCTTAGTCAAAATTGATAAAAATAAACTCTCTAAGGTTGATGAGGAAACACTCTCATTGCCCAACTGAACGGCTAAGTGACAAGCCAATGCCGAAGCAAAATTCTCATGATTGATAATATGCTGATGGTAATGACGGAAAAGCATCGGTTCGGCTTGGGCTAATTCGAAGGCTTGATAATGCAGTTTCTTCCAAATCGATAAGGAATTGTTCAAAATTGAAATCCTATAAAGTAAATCGCTGATCAGCTTAGTCAGTATTCATTGTTTAGCCAATGGCCGATGCGCTGATAAATGTTGTGAAAATCTCATCAAAATGGGCTAAAACAGTCGCCTTCAGCTGCATATCCTCTTGAGCGTCAATCACCTGATACAAAGCACTTAAGGTTAACTGTTGTGAAAACTGCTCAGCACTGGGTTGATGACTAAGATGCCATCGCTCGGCGGCAATACCGGTTGGCCTAGTTTCCTGAGTTGACGTAAGCGTAGTGTAGGGCCGAAAAAAACCATAGCTTTGCTGCTTATCTATTCGCGCATCCAGCCAATTATGCAAAGGCGCAAAAACACCGCCCGATTGGACTTCTATTTCGTTGAGTTGAACAGCATAATTCTGAGCTATGGCCGAGCGATCATAGACGTCAATATCAGTGCCCCAGTGATGGCGCGAACCACCTGGTAATGCTGACCAGCGCAATATTGCGAAAACGACATCAGTTTCACTCATCTGCTCAACAGACAATAGCTGACCTTTATCGTCAAAAAGAGGCCGAACACCGCTAGCCTTTTCATTCCAAATCAATAACTGACGACTAAAGCTTCGGTAGGCACTGGCTATAGCCAAATCGAAACCCGCTTGGGCGGCATCGCGCTGCAGCGCAGCCCAATCGGTCACCACATCGGCATGCAATAAATACCCATCATAATTAACCAGTACGGTCTCATCTTGACCTGTTAATTGTGCTAGATTCATGCTGCGACTGCCTTTTTAATTTCAGCGTAAATGGCTAATTCAATGTATTAAAAAACACGAAAACTGATAATAAGCTAAGCTCGACAAAAAAAGATAGTGGTATTGACAACTAAGATTGCGCGTTTTAGTGACCCCTCATCGGCTTGCAGAGGGTATAATCGTCTTACTAGACCATCTGACACTGATATTATTGGTTTCAGTGTAAACCAAAGGTAACGAATGTGAACACATCTTCAACTGACTCAAAGCTAACCAACCCAACCTTGGCTAATCAAGCAAATAAGGTATTAACGACCCAACTGTGTGAATTACTAGGTTGTCGTTACCCCATTATTCAAACAGCGATGGGCTATGTGGCCTTACCTGAACTGGTCGCAGCCACATGTAATGCTGGCGGCTTTGGATTTTTAGCCGCAGTGACGATTCCGATTGAAGAGGTTGAAGCCGCTATTTTAAAAACCGCCTCGTTAACGAATCAACGTTTTGGCGTGAACTTCCATATGTTTACCCCAGGTGCCGATAAAATTGCCGACATTATTCTTAAGCACCAAGACAAAGTCGCCGCCGTGAGCTACGGTCGCGGCCCCAATCCCGATACGATTGCCCGCTTCAAGCAAGCAGGTATTGCACTGGTACCCACCGTTGGAAAAACCCAGCATGCTATTAAGGCAGTAAAAATTGGTGCCGATGCGGTGGTGGTTCAAGGCGGCGAAGGCGGCGGTCATACTGGCTCAGCACCGACCAGTATTATTGTGCCGCAAACCGTGGATGCGGTTAATGTACCCGTGATAGCCGCCGGTGGGTTTAAAGATGGCCGCGGTTTAGTTGCCGCGTTAGCTTACGGGGCGGTGGGTATTGCCATGGGTACACGATTTTTAATGACCACTGACAGTCCGGTAGCTATGACGGCCAAACAGCGCTACGTTGAAGTGGATGATACTGATAAGATATTGGTGACTCACGCGCTCGATGGCATGCCACTGCGCTTAATACAAAATGAATTGCTGGCCAAACTTGAAGGCCAAGGACGTGCACGGGCGTTACTGTTTGCCTTAATCAATGGCTGGCAATGCCGCAAAATCACTGGCATGTCGATTTTCGACCTACTAAAAAGCGCTTTGGTGTTTCGTAATGATGGACTCACTGCTACGCAAACCTTAATGTCGGCCAATGCGCCTGTGCTGTACAGTAAAACGTGGGTTGAGGGAAAACCGGCTGAAGGCGCCTTGCCCGGCGGGCAAATTGCCGCCGCGATTGATGAGCTAGAAAGCTGCGAGGCCGTCATTCAAGCCATCATGCAAGAAGCGCAACAACGCCTTGATGCATTAACTAATTAGTAGAATGAGCCTTTGCTGATGAAACGTTTATGCCACAGCGATGATATCGAAGAAGGCTGCTCAAAAGGTTTTGAAATAGGCGAACAAAAACTGTTTGCGGTAAAAAAAGACGCGGTGATTTTTGTCTATGAAAATCGCTGCCCACATTTAGGCATTGAGCTGGAATGGTTAGAGGATCAGTTCCTTGACCAAGAAGGCGCACTGATTCAATGCTCAACGCATGGCGCACTATTTACCATCGAGGAAGGTGACTGTGTTTCGGGGCCCTGCGCGGGCCAACAACTTCGCCGCCTTGAGGTTAAGCTTGAAGCCGGGGAAGTGTTTTTAGTGAACTAAATTATACAGCGAGCATCGTTATTGATTCAGCGCTGTGCCCTGCATAATCACGACTTTTTGCGCATCGACCTGCGCACCATCGCCATAATCACGCTCTTGAAGATCGACCACAAAAAGTGAATGTAAGGTTTCATCCAAGACATATAACCATTGGTAATTGCTGTCATAGATCATCTTTGTTGGGGCAATAAAAGGATTTGCCGAGCTTGGAATAGTTGGACCCGTGATCGGCGTTTCGGAAGTTAAATCGAGCGGTGAGGTATCTGCAAGGTCAATACCAAACAATTTCCCTAAACCGCCATCTAAAATGAGCAAACGATCGTCCGTCTCATCTAATACACCATTTACATCAAGCAACTCACCTGTATCTAGCAACAAATCAGCAATATCAACCGCGTTAACCAGCAACAAATAAAATGACTCACTACCATCCGCTATACTGACTCTTTTTATCGCTTCGTTTGTCGCAACATAAAAATTTTCGCCTGTTTCGTCCAACACCATGGCACGCGCATCAGGAATAGGTGCCAACAAACTACGATCACCCAAACTGTTTTCACTTAGTGACACTGAAATTATCTTACCGCTGTTATCTAAAACATACAAAGTCTTATCTACCACTAATGCCGTCAAAGGATCTATAAGTGCAGTGTCGCCAGATGAAGATGAAGGCAAAAGCGTACGATTACCTTTATTAACACCCGCAGCATTAATCTGAATTACTGAACCTTGTCCATCTTCTGACGCAGCATCAACAATATAAATATCTTGTAAAACCTCTTGAACGATAAGATCAAACGATCCACTTGCACCAAGATATTCACCGGCAAAGGTGAGCGTTTCACCATTAGTATAACCACTGCCAACTGCATCGACCTCGATGGCACTAATTTTTTTCTCACTGTTAACTGTGATACTAAATTCAGCGCCCACTCCGTCCCTGTTACTCTGAGCAGTAATATTATTAAATTCACCTTCAGTTAAATCACCTAATGAGGACTTTGTCACACCAAACACCAACCAGTCACTCTCTGCATATAATTGACCTGAAGGACCTAACTTCACGCCAAAACGACTTGCGAGGATACGTGGGTCAGTGAACGGCACTTCATCGTCAACCAATATCAAAGACAGGCTACTAAAATCGGTATCGCCATTCGAGCCCAGTGTTAATGTATCGCCGTAAGCATAAGACTCGCCAGTAGTTGTGACTTGAATGGCAGTCACTTCGCCATCGTTAACCGTCAGTTCAAACACAGCATCACTGCCGCTTCCTCCCGTTGAATTTATATCGGCATAGGTCCCATCCTCCTCACTGGTATTCACGCTGGATAAAGCCGCCAATAAGCCACTGTCGGAAAATCTTAGCTCACCATTACTCCCTAAAGTCGTGTTAGAGTTTAAATCATCCATAGGAACGACTACATTTAAAGCGGGCTCTAATTGCTTTACTTCACCAAAGTCACGATCAATCGTATACATTACCGATTGGTTTGCATTACTGGCCAAGCCAGATAAACGGCCCATTAGGTGATCGGCAGCCAATGCTGTTAAAGTGGCGGCCGTATCACCCTCGGCTGGCGTCGTAGCACCAGCCGCTACATAATCACGCTGGCCTTTATAATCTAAATCCCCACTACTATCTTCCGTAGCCACTTTTACCATCACGCCTAAGCTATTATCAACCACCAGCAATTGATTATTCGGGCCAATCGTCAAAGCGCCGGGTGAGGCAAAGGGATTATCGGTATTAGCCTGACGAATTACAGTGTCATCGCCATCTACTTCGCCTGCATCAACCAACAGACTTTGTAGACCTGTCGATAAGTCAACCTCAATAATAGAAGCCAGCACTGCGTCACTGACATAAGCCTTGCTGTTATCAGCGCTCAAAGTAATGTGCTGGACAGCACGGAAAAGGTTATCAATATTTGGCACGGTAGAGCCAGATAATATTTCTCTGGGGCTACTGTCAAGCGGAACCGCGATAATGCTATTAGTTCCACCATCCGTGATAAGTAAACGATTGTGATCACCATCATAGGATAAATCACGCGGGGCAATTAAATTAATGCCTGAGGGACTATCAGAAAAATCTAGAGAGGCATCGACTCCATTAGTTAAATTAACTCGATGAATTTTTTTATTTTTAATATCCAAGATGAAGGCGGTGGTAGCGTTGTCATCGAGTGCAATAGCTATTGGTTGATTGAACAGGTCGCTCACCCCAACAGAAAAACGAGTCCAATCACCATCCGTAAGATTAATCTTGATAAGCTGCTGTGATCCGCTGTCAACAATCCAGGCAAAATCATCTCCATCATCATTTTTATCAAGCGCCATGTCCTCAGGAGCTACTAAGGTAACTTCTGAAGCATTATTTGAGTCTGACAGCTCAGTTTTTTCACCCGTTGCTAAATCAATTTCCAGCACTGCTTTCCGCGCTGCATCGACCACGAACGCGCGATCATTATTAGCGTCATATTGCACACCGCGCTCAACCATCCACGTTGAGCCGTAAGTTACGCCATGCGTGGTTGACTGACTAACATTGGCATCGTTGGCTATCATCGTAATAAAGTTTTGGCTGCCGGCGGTCATGCCGTCTACGTCGAATTGATATCGATGTTCTGCATTCGGTAATTTAGGTTCCCCTTGCACAACATCATTCAAGCTAGCCTGGACAGTTGTCAGCGGATTGGATAGACCCAGTGCGGTGAAGTGAACTGTCACACTATCGCTGGTAGTTGAAGAAATCGCAGGTGGAAAACTAACCCCCACCACGGGAGGGTATGCAGGTTCTGGACGTTCATTATCACTGCCACCGCAAGCCACTAAGGCGATAACCGCGACTACGCTATAACTAAGCTTCAATGCACTCATGCGAAGTTTATTCCTATTCATTTTTTAAGTATGACTAATCTATAAAGCCTTTCGGAAAGGACATTGTCACCCAACAAAATCGATTAGCGCGAGTATAACCGCTATACCATGAAAATACGTTGCATTTTTTCGATGGCAAATGTTATCCGCTCAAGACTAGTGGTAAACGCAAATCGCACCATATTTTCACTGCGATAATCGCCAAAGTCAGCACCAGGGGTTAAGGCAATACCATGCTCTTCAAGTAAGCGGTGACAAAACGCCTGACTGTCGGTACCAAAGCGACCATTAAAGCCGCTTATGTCGGCATAAATATACAGGCCGCCTTCGGGATAATGCGGAATGATAAACCCCATCGCCTCTAAAGCAGGCAGTAATACATCGCAGCGGCGCTGAAACTCATCGCGCCGCGCATCCAGCAACGCCCGTGTTGCCGGCGTGAAACACTGCAAGGCGGCGTACTGCGCCATCGTCGACATGGAAATAAACAGGTTTTGCGCCAACTTCTCTAAGCCTTGCAAGGCCCATTCAGGTGCCACCAGCCAGCCTAAACGCCAGCCAGTCATTCCAAAATATTTAGAGAAACTGTTAATGACAAACGCCTGATCGGTCAATTCTAAAATAGACGTGATCGCCCGCTGTGTACCTACCGATCGAAAATCTAAACCATGATAAATTTCATCGACGACCAGCTGTCCACCCTGTTGATCAACCGCCTTGAATAATGCGCCTAAAGCTTCCCGAGACAATGCCGCACCAGTAGGGTTCGCTGGGCTGGCCACTAAGGCAGCAACCGTGGGTGGATGACCGTCTTGACTTCGACGCCAATACTGATTAACCAAATCATCCGTCAGTTGAAAACCGTGCTCAGGGCCCACCGGCACTAATTGTGACTCACCTTCCACAAGGCGAATAAAATTTGAGTTGCAAGGGTAACCGGGGTCAGTCATTAGTACGCCCTGGTCTCGATCAACCAGTAAAGCTGAAATCAATAATAAAGCGCCTGAGGCGCCTGGCGTAATCATGACGCGTTTGGGATCAATTTCGACGCCGTAGTCGCTCCGGTAGTAATCAACGATTGCCTGACGCAAAGACCACAAGCCATTAGCATCGCTGTATTGCGTCTCACCCCTTGTCAGAGCTGCGATACCAGCCTCAATGATAGCGGGGGCCGTGGTGAAGTCAGGCTCACCCGCTTGCATATGAATAATATCGCGACCCTGTGCCTCTAGCGCTTTTGCACGGGCCAACATTTCAACCACTTGAAAGGATTGGATAGCGCCGGCGCGCTGACTCATCGGCGACCTCATCGTAGGCACTGCCTGCAATTAAATACCCCAAAAACAAAAAAAACGCTCATAAATCAGTTACTCAGACATTATTTGATCTTTAACTTTATTCTACCCCATTCGAAGCAAGCACGTGAATACCACCTTCGCTCACTAAAAAATTAGCTGTCTTGACGCTATCGACTGCAAAATTAACGTCAACAGACTAAAAATCGGTAGCTTGCTGGCATTTTTTCTGCTAAATTCCCCCCGCTTTTAAAGAAGGTAGTTTTGTACGAAGCAAAAACAATTCTTAAAGCTTAAGATGGTTCTTTTTTGCTCAAAACCGCCTTGCATCATCGATTGAACGAGAGATTTTCAAAATGGCGCGTAAGAAGAAAACCGGCTCAGAGACTTTTCAAAATTTCACTCCTTATAAACCTAAAAAAGGTGAAGAGTACATGGGTGAACCCCAGCGGGATCACTTCAAGTCAATTTTGATCAACTGGAAGTCTCAATTAATGGAAGAGGTTGATCGCACCGTCAGCCATATGAAAGACGAAGCGGCCAATTTTCCTGACCCCGCCGATCGTGCTACTCAAGAAGAAGAATTCAGTCTTGAGCTTCGTGCCCGTGATCGAGAACGAAAACTTATTCGAAAGATTGACGCTACCATTGATCTTATTGATTGCGACGATTACGGCTTTTGCGATATGTGCGGCATTGACATTGGGATTAAACGCTTAGAAGCCCGTCCCACGGCAACACTTTGTATCGACTGCAAGACGCTTGACGAAATTAAAGAAAAGCAGCAACTGGGCTAACACAACCACTCACAGTTTTAAGCCTGCCGTTAACTAACAAACCCTTCAACCGTCTCAGCCGCTTGTAATCAGGCACGCCATTCGGAATAATCATCGGTTATGCAACCCCAAACGCTTCAACCCTATATTGGTCGCTTTGCCCCCTCGCCCACTGGACCTTTGCATGCAGGCTCACTGTTTGCGGCGCTCGCCAGTTACCTTGACGCTAAAGCCAACAACGGCCAGTGGTTGCTTCGAATTGAAGATGTCGACACCTTGCGCAATGTTGAGGGTGCCTGTGAAATGATTATTCAAAGCCTGCGCAACCATGGACTAGATTGGGACGGGGATATCTTCTACCAAGCCGATAAAAACGTCTATTATCAAGCGGGGCTGGATCAATTGGCCAACCAAAGCCAAGTATATTACTGCGACTGCACGCGCGCTAAATTGCGTGAGTATCCAGGCCCCTATCCAGGCTTTTGTCGCCAGAAAAAAAGGGTCGCTTATGCCGATGCTAGCGCCCATACGCCGGCCAGTCATGCTATTCGCTTTCATTGTGGTGAACAACAATATAGTTTCAACGATCGTGTCTTGGGTCCGCAATCCTTCAATATGCAAACGTTTGGGGACTGCATATTAAAACGCCGCGATTCCTTATTTGCCTATCAACTGGCCGTTGTCATAGACGATGCAGCACAAGCGATTACGCATGTGGTGCGCGGTGCGGATCTATTAGAATCAACCGTATGGCAAATCGCCTTGCAACAATCGCTAAATTTACCGCCGGTTAAATATGCCCACTTACCCGTCATTACCTTAGACAACAGTGCGCAAAAGCTGAGTAAACAAACCGGCGCCGCCGCTTTAAACGACCAATGCGCCAATAAAAATCTGCAGCGGGCACTGCAGCAATTAAATCAGCCGCTGCCGCTGAGTCCTGAGCAATTACCAATAAAGGCGATCATAACTTGGGCTATCGAGCACTGGGATATCGAAAGAATAAGGGAAAAGTGATACAAATCAATAGATTAAAAATATCCTGTATACCTCGACAATCATTGTGAGTTAAATTTACTCACAAAAAGTGAAAATTAGTCGCATTTTTTGTTACAAAGGGTTACATTAAATGCATAATTTTGTTTGCTCCATCCGTATCCATAGTAAGCAGGTTCACTAAACTGCACGGTCAGAAATAAAACCGGGTGTCCCAATCTATGCCAAGTAATATCACCGCTAATATCAATACCACTGAACTTGTCAGCACGGCTGATGATCACCCGCCGCTAGCCGGCATGATAGGCTCTAGCTCTGCGATGAAAACTGTCTATGCTCGAGTAAGGAAGGCGGCCCCCACTCGCTCAACCATTTTAATACACGGTGAAACGGGTTCAGGCAAAGAGTTAGTGGCCCGCGGCATCCATCAAGCCAGCGACCGACACAGTCAACCGTTTATTGCTGTAAACTGCGCCGCTATTCCCGAAACATTAATTGAAGCGGAATTATTTGGCCATGAAAAAGGCGCCTTTACCGGTGCGGCCAGCAAGCGTTCCGGTCTGATCGAGGCAGCTGAAGGCGGCACCCTATTCCTAGATGAAATTGGTGAACTACCCTGTGAAGCGCAAGCGCGTTTACTGCGTTTTATTCAAGAAAGTGAAATTCGTCGTATCGGCTCCAACGAATCCCAGCACGTAAATGTAAGGCTAGTAGCCGCAACTCACAGAAACCTTAGACAATTGGTGCAAAAAGGTGATTTTCGAGCTGATCTATACTACCGTATCAATGTTGTGAAAATTGAATTACCCAGCCTCCGTCAACGAGGCAGTGACTTACTTGAAATCGCCAAATATTTATTAGAAAAAGCAGCTATTCGGCATAACAAACCGGGATTACATTTACTCCCCGAAGCAGTCCAAGCGATTAATAGCTACTCTTGGCCAGGCAATGTACGCGAGCTTGAGAATATTATTGAACGCGCCGCTATTATGTCTGATCACGCTGCGATCGACCCAACGTCACTTGAGATCGACATAGAGGCATCTCACCTCAATAATGTGGTTAATAACACTGGGCAGCGCCCTTTGATTGGTAGCTATGCCGATCTTTATCAGCCTTCTCAACAGTCTCAAAGCACCAACCGAGATTCCATGCCTGACCCGAATGAAGATTTATCCCTAGAGGATTATTTTCAGCGCTTTGTGATGGAAAACCAAGAATCGATGAACGAAACCGAATTGGCCAAAAAGCTGGGCATTAGCCGAAAATGCCTTTGGGAACGTCGGCAACGGTTTGCCATTCCGAGAAACAAGACTAACGGCAAATAATTATCAACCCTAGGGACAGACCTTAGTTTTAGCGACTTGAAGCGCCAACAATATGCCAGCTGCCCAATTACTCCTTCCTGATGAAGCGTAAAATTGTTACCTTAAACGACCAAAAACCCTCTTTTTGTGGGAAAGTAACACTTTTGAGAGTCGATGCGTAACACCATCCCGCAAAAAACAAGCTTATGGCGACTTAAAAATATTTAAGTATATGCTTTTAAAAGATTATTTGAAGTTGGCATATGGCATGCAATATAGTTATCAATAACAATAATAATAAATAGCAAAAAAAAATAATAATAA
>DDDX01000033.1:0-498 GCA_002339085.1 Cellvibrionales bacterium UBA1969 | reverse complement strand
AATAATAATAATTAGACGCTAGCAATAAAAATAATAAAACAACTACAACGAGAACAAGACCTGGATGGGGAGCTTTCTCCCCATCATAATTCCTCTTTTATTTTCGCCTCAACTCTCTATATTACCTCTTACTGTCTCAGTCTATGTTAAGCTGTACGCTGAAATTCATTCCAAACGCTCTATCGCTAAGACATTATCCCTAGCGATAAGGATATCGATGCTAAACGCCATCGGCTAAAGACGACCTTGATAAACGATTAGGATTTACATGCTCAAGCGGTTATTAAAGTCGTTAAAACAAGAAGAGATAAATCCTATTGCTACGCAAGTGCCTGTTACTGCATCGGCGGTAATCATAAGTCGAGACGAACACACGATTTCTCGTAAACAAATCAGTAAAAATGCCCTCAACGTGATGTACGAACTCACTCGCGCCGGCTATCAAGCCTACCTTGTCGGTGGTGGTGTCAGAGACTTACTATTAGGCTTATCGCCTAA
>DDDX01000039.1 GCA_002339085.1 Cellvibrionales bacterium UBA1969 | reverse complement strand
CTTACCAACTTGGCTATACCCCAAATGGTGCGGAAGGAGAGACTTGAACTCTCACGCCGTGAAGCACTGGAACCTAAATCCAGCGTGTCTACCAATTCCACCACTTCCGCGTAGACGCTAGCTATAATAGTCATTCAAAAAAGAATGGCTGGGGTAACAGGACTCGAACCTATGAATGGCGGGATCAAAACCCGCTGCCTTACCAACTTGGCTATACCCCAGTCGTGGTGCGGAAGGAGAGACTTGAACTCTCACGCCGTGAAGCACTGGAACCTAAATCCAGCGTGTCTACCAATTCCACCACTTCCGCGCAGCTAGACTTTCCTAAAAGAGACAATAGAGAATTGGTGGCTACGGCGAGATTCGAACTTGCGACCCCATCATTATGAGTGATGTGCTCTAACCAACTGAGCTACCTTGCCATATTTGAGAATGCTTATCTGGTCGCTTAGCGGCGATTAGCCGTTAGGACTTTCACAAGCGGAGGCGCATTCTCCCGATTGACCGCTTTTTTGTCAAGTTAGAAGCGCAAGGTTTGTTTATACATTAAACCGAAAGTGAATCACATCACCATCGACGACGGTATAGTCTTTGCCCTCTAAGCGCCATTTTCCTGCATCTTTGGCCCCTTGTTCACCATTACCGGCGATATAGTCATCAAAACCGATTACTTCGGCTCGAATAAAGCCTTTTTCAAAATCGGTGTGAATTTTACCAGCCGCTTGAGGTGCGCTTGATGCTAGAGGAATGGTCCAGGCACGCACCTCTTTCACGCCAGCGGTAAAGTAGGTGTGCAGCGCAAGTAGGTCATAACCGGCTCGGATGACGCGGTCCAGGCCGGCTTCAGCCATGCCTAAGTCAGCTAAAAATTCATTACGTTCATCGTCTTCAAGCTCGGCTATTTCGGCTTCGAGTTTATTACAAATACTCACCACCACGGCCGACTCATTATCGGCAATGGCCTGTACTTGATCGAGGTAAGGATTATTGTCAAAGCCATCTTCATCAACATTAGCGATGTACATGGTCGGTTTGAGCGTTAATAGACTCAGCGGTTTGAGTTTTTTCAGTTCGTCGTCAGTTAAACTCATAGCGCGCAAAGGTTTCGCTTCATCGAGATGCGGCTGTACTTTCTCTAACAGCGCTTTTATAGCAATGGCATCAGCATCTTGGCCTTTAGCCGCTTTGCTAAAGCGTAACAGCGCTTTTTCAACACTGTCTAAATCAGCCAGTGCTAGTTCGGTGTTAATCACTTCAATGTCGGCCGCGGGGTTAATACTGCCCTCGACATGAATCACGTTGTCATCGTCAAAGCAGCGCACCACGTGGGCAATCGCATCAGTTTCGCGAATATTACCTAAAAACTGGTTGCCAAGCCCTTCGCCTTTCGAGGCGCCAGCTACTAAACCGGCGATGTCGACAAATTCCATCGTGGTGGGAATAATTTTTTCGGGCTTGACAATACTGGCCAATTGGTCGATGCGTGGATCAGGTATTGGCACAATGCCCGTATTAGGTTCAATGGTGCAAAAAGGAAAATTCTCGGCATCGATGCCGGCTTTGGTTAAGGCGTTAAATAAGGTCGATTTACCTACATTCGGTAGGCCAACAATGCCGCAATTAAATCCCATAGTATTGTCTCATTCGGTGTCGCTGTCTGCCGCATTAAAGCTGTGCAGTTGATTCATAACAAGCTGCCAGTCGCCTTTTACGATGGCCTCAATATGCCGAACCACTTCATCAATGCTGTCTTCTATCCAGCGCTGCTCGGTGCTCGGAGCTTTTTTTAATACAAAGTTACTGACTTGCTTAGCGTTGCCAGGGTGGCCAATACCAATACGTAAGCGGCCGAAATATTTTTGGTTGCCAAGGCTAGAAATAATATCTCTTAGACCATTATGGCCGCCGTGACCGCCGCCGATTTTTAACCGCACGGTACCCGGTGCAATATCAAGCTCATCGTGAGCGACTAAAATTGCCTCAGGCGCTATCTTATAAAAATTGGCTAAGGCTGCGACCGATAAACCACTGCGATTCATAAAGGTAGAGGGTTGCAGCAGACGAATACTGTGTCCGCCGATAATGAGTTGACCACTCCGGCCATGGAATTTACTGTCTTCGCTTAAGGCTTGGCTATTGGGTAGTCGGCGAATTAATTCATCAATCAGCCAGAATCCGGCGTTGTGCCGTGTTTGGCTGTATTCACTACCAGGATTGCCGAGTCCAACAAGCAGACGTACAGGCGTGGTGTCAGTCATAGTCGTTACCTAGCTGGAAACCGTATTATGCTTCATATTGCCGTTTAACAGGGTAACTGAATGCTTTGACGCTCGCGCGAACAGCACGAGCGTCAAATAAACCTAATCCTTAGATTCTGCGTCATCGTCTGCATCAGCTACAGCATCGTCTTCGTTTGATGCGACTGTGTCATCGTCAGTTTCAGTTTCAGCTTTCGGTGCCGAAATGTTAGCAATGGCCAGGTCATGTTCTTCGCCAAGACCAAGTGCTACGCTGACTACGCCCTCGGGTAATATCACATCAGACAAGTGAATTACTTGACCTACTTCGACTTCAGCCATGTCAACTTCGATGTATTCAGGTAAGTCACCAGGTAGACAGCGAATTTCAATTTCATTAGCCTGGTGAGATACACGTCCACCTTGCATTTTAACGCCTACAGAGCTGTCTTCGTTAACAAAGTGCAGTGGTACTTGAACGACGATAGCTTGGTTTTTATCAACCCGCAAAAAGTCAGCATGCATAATGATATTTTTAGCAGGGTGACGTTGTAGATCTTTAAGCAATACATCTTCGCCCTTACCATCAATCTTCAATTGAATGATGCTAGAAAAAAACGCTTCATTTTCAAGTTGGTGAAACAGTGGATCATGATCCATTGATATGCTGACGGGGTCAGACTTACCACCGTAAACAATACCGGGGACTTTATTTTCAAGACGACGTAGGCGGCGGCTCGCACCTTTCCCTGCGTCGGCTCGGCTTGTGGCTTCGAGTATATATGCATCAGACATAATTATTTCCTCAGTCTGTTATCAACGATGTCCTGCGACCGGAGCATGCGTTGGGTTTAAGGGGTTAAGCCACATGAAAAAAGGCTTAACGGCTACATTAGCGCGTTAGCGAAACATCGCGCTAATAGATTCTTCATTGCTGACGCGTCGAATCGACTCTGCCAGCATATTGGCCATTGATAACACGCGAATTTTTCCTGTATCGATTGCTGTTTGAGATAAAGGAATGGTGTCGGTCACTACCAAGGCATCCAATTCTGAGTCACCAATACGTTCGATAGCAGGTCCTGACAGTACCGGATGTGTGCAATAAGCAATAACGGCGGCAGCATGGTGTTCTTTAAGAGCGGCGGCAGCGGTGCACAAGGTGCCTGCAGTATCGACAATATCATCGACTAACAGGCAAGTTTTACCTGATACGTCACCGATAATATTCATCACTTCAGCGACATTCGCCTGCGGACGGCGTTTATCGATAATAGCCAGATCAGTATCTAGCTGCTTGGCGATGGCACGGGCTCTCACCACGCCACCAATGTCCGGTGAAACCACTAAGCAATCTTTATAGCGCTGTTTTTCAATGTCTCTTAATAAAACCGGAGAGCCATATACATTATCCACTGGACAGTCAAAGAAGCCCTGAATCTGCTCGGCATGCAGGTCGACAGTTAGCACGCGGTCAACACCTACACGGACCATCATATCGGCCACGACTTTAGCGGTAATGGCTACCCTAGCCGAGCGAACACGGCGGTCTTGGCGGGCGTAGCCAAAGTAGGGAACGACAGCGGTTATTCTAACGGCCGATGCTCGACGCAAGGCATCAACCAAAATTAACAATTCCATTAAGTTATCGTTAGTTGGCGCACATGTAGATTGAACAATGAAAACATCTTTACCTCGAACATTTTCATTAATAGCTACATTGATTTCGCCATCGCTGAATTTACTGACATCAGCTTCACCGAGTCTCAGACTCAATTCGTTGGCCACTTTTTTGGCTAAGTCTGGATTAGCGTTACCGCTGAAAAGCATCAAGTTTTTAGCCACTGGAGCTCCCTTGGGATCGTTTTAGATTTCTTTTGAATATGAGTTTTCCAAAACAGCGAAACTTTTATAAATCGCTGCAGTGGGCAAAAATGGCTGGGGCGGAAGGATTCGAACCTTCGAATGCGGAGATCAAAACCCCGTGCCTTGCCGCTTGGCGACGCCCCAATAAAACTTTCAATAATTCAATAGCTTATCATTTATTAATGCGGTGATAAAGCTGTTCATGTGCCAGAGAGTGATCCATGCCTTGAGCAATAAACCCTTGATAATCTGACGGTATTTGCCTAAATACTGATTCTGCACTGTCGAAATCTGAGAAACTGGCAAATACACAAGCACCAGTGCCGGTTAACCTTGCATTTGCATGTTGATTCAGCCAGCTCAGTGCTTGATCGACGGCAGGATAAAGCATTCTGACTATCGGTTCACAATCGTTGATCAGTTCAGGATTCAATTGCAGACCTGAAAATGATTCAACTGCACGGTCTTGCGTTTTTTCTCCTTGCACAAAAACGGAGGGCATTTTGATCGCTCGCGTGTCGCGTGTCAATTGCGTGTGCGAGAAAATTGTCTCAGTAGGTACACTAACGGGCGGTTTTAGCACCAGAAACCACATTTTTGGCATTTTTAACGGCTGAAGCTGCTCGCCCACTCCTTCAGCAAAGCTACTTTTGCCGTAAATAAAGACCGGTACATCGGCGCCTAGTCGCAAGCCTAGTTCGGCTAATTGCTTCAGGGAGAGTTGCAGGTCCCAGAGTTGGTTTAGGCCTAACAGTGTGCTAGCGGCATTTGAGCTGCCACCCCCGAGTCCGCCGCCGATAGGAATTTGTTTGTCTAACTTAATCTTAACCCCGCTTAATGGTCGATTCGCCTGATTTTGCAGTAATTGTGCGGCGCGCATGACTAAATTATCGCAGTCATCGACATCAGGCAGGGTGTTGATCAAATGAATGTCTTTACCTTCGGTGAGTTTAAATTCAATCTGATCGCCAAAATTGAGCAGTTGAAAAGCGGTTTGTAAGTTGTGATAACCGTCGCTACGTTGACCCGTAATATGCAAAAAAAGATTGATTTTAGCTGGCGCGCAGAGCGTAAGGGTTTTCATTATCGTTGCTCGCTACCACCGTTCAATTGCCATTGATGAATAGCTATCCGCAATTTCATACTATCGTGTCGAGCAATTATTTTTTTCGGCAGTCGATGCTGCAGATTCGGCATAAACTCAGGATATTCAAGCCGCCAACCCTGCTGGATAAAGCTTGTTTTGTCAATGGTTCTATCACTATCAATTAATTTGAAAGGCCAAATGGGCGATGGTTGTCCCACCAGCCAAAAGCTTAAGCTGTTCAGTGGCAGGGGTAAATTCGCTTGTTTAGACATTAGCTGCTCTGCATTATTTGATTCAATTCGTCGATCACCTTTAATAAAGGTTGTCAGCTGCTGCTGTTTGATGATGCGCATTGAGCCAATATTCAATGGGCCATTGAGCTGCAGCGTAAAATCATCGTTTTGCTGATGCCAAGTAAACCGCAAGACATGAGATTGTAGTTGTGTAGGCTGGTTTTGATCCGGCACTTGTAAGGCTAATTTGCCGTTGATTTGCCAATCGTTTGGCATGGCGTGATGCGTTTCAGCTTTGATGATTGGTGCATAATTGGCGAGATGCATGCAGCCGGTTAAACAAAATATAGAGACGGTCATTATTAAGCGATTGAGCAGCGAGAAAGGTCTGATCGTATCATTCATTCGTGTTCTACTGTGTCGTCGATGCATTGCTTTCACTAGCGAATATCCAGTTCTTCGATAATGTCATCTGTTAGCGGCATCGGAGTGTCAGTTTTTTTTAATTTTTTAATTAAACGGCGAGCTTTATAGTGATCGCCATTTTGCCAGTAAACCTCGATTAAATGAGCTGCAACTTCATCGTCAGGTAATATTTCAAAGGCGCGCTCGAGGTTCTCAATGGCGAGATGCCAATCGCCTAAATGGTATTGTACCCAACCAAGACTATCAATGATGGCTCCATCGTCGGGACGTAAGGTAATCGCTTGGCTGATCAGAGCCAGCGCCTCCTCAAAGCGAAAGCTATTGTTGGTCAGCGTGTAACCCAACGCGTTGAGTGCCGTGACATTTTGAGGATCACGACTCAGGACAAAGCGTAAATCCTTTTCAGTCGCCGCGAAGTTATTTAACCGCTCACTGAGAAGCGCGCGTTCGATACGCAGCATTAACTGTTCAGGTAGCGTTATAACGGCCTGGTCAAGCACTTCATAAGCCGCACTTGTTTGGCCGTTAATCCTTAATAACTCGGCCTCTAGGGCCCAAAATTGCCCAGCCTTGTTAGGTGTTGTTTTCCGTAGCGAAGTTAAATATGCACGGGCTTTTTCAATACTGCCATTGCTGGCCTGCAGTTTAACCAGTTGCTGCGTGGCGGACATAAAGAAAGTGCCGTTGCCAACTTGTCGAAAAAAGTGCTCTGCTTCACTTAATTGCTGTTGCTGTTGGGAGATTCTGCCTAAATAATAGTAGCTGGCATTAATATGCCGGTCGACTATTTGAAGTTGTTCAAAACTTTTTTTAGCTGCCATGATGTTGCCGTTTTCAAATGCAATAATAGCATGCGAGTAAAGTAAACTTGCATCGTTGCTATGCGTCTCAAGTAATTGGCTAAACGCTTCCTCTGCTGCAGGCATGTTAAATTGCGATAATAACTTTGCTCGATAATGTTGTAAGGTGAATTGAGCGCCTGTTTTTTTTATTTGCTGACGAAGATGGTCGGCTGCTTCACTGGGGCCTTTGAGTTGATGAATTAACTCAGTTGATTTCGTGATCACCTTTGTCAGTTGCTGATCATTTTTCGGCAATTGAGTTAGCAGATTAAGCGCTTGATCGGCTTGCTGGTTTTTTTGCAGGAGTACTGCGAGGCTAAAAGTGAGTTCAAAGTGCTTGGGGTGCTTTTCAACCAGGTCTTGCAT